>NZ_JAUBPT010000145.1:0-20663 GCF_036700905.1 Microcoleus sp. S13_C3
ATTTTTTTTTGAACCTATACACACCAAGGGTTTCGGCTCTTACGTTGCTCTCCGACCTCCCCTGGCTGACTCCTCTTGATGGCTATGGCGTCTTTTTGCCCCGAAAATAGGTTTTTGGGTCCGGGTCTCTCCCGCGAATCGGTAGAATATTTGCACATATAGATGTTCTATATAGAGATGGTCTATATATATGTGTTCGATCGCCCGCCCATGAAAAAACCTACTTCTCGCCCTACTGCCTTGTTCGTTACCTGCGCTTCACTGCTGATCGCTTGCACTCAGACGAACACTCCCCAAACTGCTACTAATACAGTATCTCCAGGTACTTCGCCAACTCCGGCAACTTCGCCACAGGGTTCGGCCGCGGGGAACTCTGCGGCTATTCCCGTTGGGGTTGGGGTGGCGCAAACTAGCAATGTGGCTTTGCTGGGTCAGGAACAGGTGGCTGGCGCGAAAATTGCTGAGAAGTATTTCAACGATAAGGGCGGTGTGGATGGGACGCCGATTAGACTGGTGTTCCAAGATACCGGTGGAGATGAACAAGGGGCGATCAATGCCTTCAATACTCTGATCAATCAGGATAAGGTGGTGGGTATTGTGGGCCCAACTCTCTCCCAGCAGGCTTTTAGTGCCGATCCGATCGCCGATCGCGCAAAAATTCCCGTACTCGCACCCTCCAACACCGCTAAAGGCATTCCCCAGATTGGCGATTATGTGGCCAGAGTCTCCGCCCCTGTGGCCGTGGTAGCACCAAATGCAGTTAAAGCCGCACTGAAGCAAAACCCCAATATTAAGAAAGTAGCCGTGTTTTTTGCTCAGAATGATGCTTTTAGCAAATCTGAGACTGAAACTTTTCAGACAACGGTTAAAGATATGGGACTGGAATTGGCAACAGTCCAAAAATTCTTGACTACTGATACAGATTTCCAATCTCAAGCCACTAATGGGATAAATGTCAAGCCCGATTTGATAATTATTTCTGGGTTGGCCGCCGATGGAGGCAATTTAATTAAGCAATTGCGGGAGTTGGGTTACAAAGGCGTTATCATTGGGGGCAACGGTCTGAATACTTCTAATGTATTTCCTGTTTGCAAGGCTCTTTGCGATGGGGTTTTGATTGCCCAAGCCTACAGCCCGGAATACGAAAATGAGATTAATAAGGCTTTTCGTGATGCTTATCGCGCTCAATTTAAGAAAGAACCGCCTCAGTTTAGCGCTCAAGCTTTTACTGGCGTACAAGTTTTTGTTGAGTCATTAAAGGCAATTAATGCTAAGTCTAAGGTTAGCGAAAAGCCATTGGCAGAGTTGCGTACAAATTTGAATCAGCAGTTGCTGGTGGGCAAGTACGATACGCCTTTGGGGGAAATTTCTTTTACGCCTGAAGGTGAGATTAATCAGAAAGAGTTTTATGTGGCAAAGATAAAAATGGAGGCGGATGGCAATAATGGTAAGTTTGAGTTTTTGAAATGAAGGCACGACACTGATTTTGACACGGATACACGGATGAGTTATTGAGTGTGAGTGTGAAGTCACCCCCTCTGCCCCCCAAGGGGGGAAGTCAGAAGTCAGAGTAAAAATTGGGCGTTGCTGATTCTGGCGTATGAATCAACTTTTCGCTTGATGTTACAAAACTCACCCTACTTGGCTTCTAGCAATTACGAAATCTTGAATTCATACCTGTATTCCGCAAGGTCAAAAATTGTATGCTGTTTGTTTTTGAATGATTTAATGTTGATGCCGAATCTCTAACTGGTGATGGACTTAACTCTGTTTTTGCAACAATTTTTGAATGGTTTGTCGATCGGCAGCGTGTATGCTATTTTTGCCTTGGGATACACGCTGGTGTTTTCTATTCTCGGAATTATTAATTTTGCTCACGGTGCAGTATTTACTTTGGGTGCTTATTTCACCTATGCGCTGATGGGAGGTACTTTCGGTTTTAATGGGTTGTGGGCTAATGCTCGAATTCCCCTGCAGTTGCCTTTTGCTGTGGCGTTAATTTTGGGAAGTGTCATGGCTGGTTTGGTAGGAGTAATTGTTGAAAGAATTGCTTTTTTGCCTTTGCGTCGGCGACACTCTGATCCTCTGCTGACGGTGGTTTCTAGTTTGGGTGTGGCAGTTGCGATCGCAAATATGATCCAATATCTTGTAGGTGCGGAAATTTACACTTTTCCTGCTAACACTTACGGCTATTTGCCCGCTGCAATTAACTTCGGAACAGCGGATAAACCAATTCCGATTCGGACTGTTCAAATAGTAATTTTTGCGGTATCAGTTGCGATTGTAGCTGTCTTAACTTACTTAATAAATTTTACTAAGTTTGGCAAAGCAATGCAGGCTGTGGCTGAAGATGCTACTACTTCTAGTTTATTGGGGATTGATACTGATAGATACATTGTTTTGACGTTTTTTGTGAGCAGTTTTCTGGCTGGTTTGGCGGGGAGTTTGGTGGGTTCTAGTGTTAGTATTGCTGGGCCGTATTTTGGTATTGCTTTTGGTTTGAAGGGTTTGGCGGTGATTGTGCTGGGTGGGTTGGGGAGTATTCCTGGGGCAGTTTTGGGTGGGTTTATCATTGGTTTGGTGGAGGCTTTTGTGCCGGGAGATTTTTCGGCTTATAAGGATGCTGTTGCTTTTGCCATATTGTTTATTATGCTATTGGTTAGACCGCAGGGTTTGTTTGGTCGGCGTTTGATTCAAAAGGTGTAAAATAGATAATTAGGTGATTAAAATTGGGGCGATGGTTCGACTATTCGCACGCACCAACGGCCACGGGGGATTGCCCCCTAAAGAAACTAATTATATCGGAATGATTTAACCGCAGAGGACGCAGAGAACGCAGAGAAAGAGAAGAGAGAAATGAAGGATTATGATGGGACTGGATTTGAGATGAAGTTGGTATTTAAGTATGTTTATTATTTAAAATAAAATCATGGCTACATTTTTTACTACTTATGGCTTTCTGATTGTCTCGATGTTGCTGGGTGCAATGTTGGGAATGTCGCTGTATTTGCCTCTAATGACTGGTCAGTTGTCTCTCGCTAGCCCTGGTTTTTATGCGTTGGGTGGGTATATTGCGGCGATTTTGTCTACGACGGTGTTTAAGCCGACAGGGGGTTTGTTTCCACTGCCGTTGTTGTTATTAGAGATGATAATTGCAGGGGTTGTTTCGGGGTTGCTGGGGATTTTGGTGGGAATTCCGGCGCTGCGGTTGAGTGGGATTTATTTGGCGATCGCAACTATTGCTTTTGTGGAAATTTTGCGGGTTTTATCGCTGAATTTAGATATCACTGGCGGGGCTGTGGGCATTTTTGGGATTCCGCAACCGTTTGGGACGCCGATCGAGTATTTGTGGATTGTACTACCTTTACTGTTGGTAAGTATGGCGATCGTCTATCGACTGGAACGGATTCGGGTGGGGCGGGCTTTTGCCGCGATTCGGGCTGATGAGTTGGCGGCAGATGCGATCGGCATTAACCCAACTTTTTATAAGGTTTTGGCTTTCACGTTAGGTGCTGTTTTAGCTGGGGTTGTGGGTGCAGTTAGTGCTCATTTCCTGAATACTTGGAACGCCCGTCAAGGGACTTTTGATGCTAGTATTATTTACTTGACTTCTGTGTTGATTGGTGGTAGCAGAAGTTTTCTGGGAGCAGTTTTGGGTGGGATGGTGTTTACTGCTTTGCCGGAGGTTTTGAGGGGGATGGCGACTATTCAGGGATTGCCGATTTGGTTGGCGCAATTTCTGCGGGATGGGCGGTTAATTATTTTTGGGTTGCTAATTGTTTTGGGGACGATATTTTTTCCGCAAGGGTTGGTGACGCCGGAGTTGTTGAAGAGGTGGAGGAAGGGCGATCGTACTTCTGTTTAAAAGTTCTTAATCAGGATATCGCCCTACTTTAAATCTTTCCCCAAACCCGCTCAGCTTGCTCCTTTGGAAGGCATACCAACTGTAAACCACCATACTGTTCACGGCATACTGTGTTCGGGTTAAGAAAATACGGTGTTCCTAATCTGAATGGAATACTAGGCCGAACGGGTACAGGATTATATTTCTCATCGGGAGATGCGTAATCTGACGACGGTTGATAATCTTGAGCCTTCAAAAACTCATCTTTTGTGGCATACCCGCCGTTATCTATGTACTCAGAACTATTTCCAGCAACTAATACTTCACTCTGGCTTTTGTCAGTAGAGATTAGTGGGTACAGCGGATACATTAGTGACCCCTGTGATAAGGCTATATCAGTAGAAATGTTGTCTAAAGAGCCGGTATTTAATTTAAGCTTGGCACTTGTAGGTTGTGTAAGAAGTGCTGGGTACAATAAAGTTGTCGAAATCAATACACTAACTCTTATGTAAAAGATATTTACCATAAAATACCTGGGATTGCTTTTGAGATAACTACTCTACTTGCATTATTGCCAAACTCTTCCACTATCCAGAAAATCTCCGCTTTCCCGATTCTTTTTGTTAATCGCGTCAACGAGGTTGTCTAGTGTTAATTGCCATGTAACAGAACGGATTCTAAAGTCTTCCCTTTGAGCGGTTAAGACGTGCCATTGTCTAGTAGAATAGTCGGCACAATTACAGCCTCCACGAATGCCACCCACAGCCCAATAGGTGTTACATCCCGCCTCTCTAAAAGCGCCATTCTTGATCCAGTTAGCTCGATCGTTACTAATTTTTGCCTTGCGAACCGCAAAGCCTCTCTTACTAATTGACTCACCTTTGATAATTTTAGTTGTCTGGCCAGAGTCCGAAGAATGATTAACAGTCAGATTCGAGTTGGGCCAGAAGCTGTATGTTGTATCGGCTTGCCACCCACCTCTGTCGAATACATTCTCGTCCTTTTGCAAAATATTGTTGCGAAAAGTTTTCACTCGGGTATAGTCTTGTCTAACAACAGCAATCCAGGCATGACCCGCGTCATTAGGTGATGGAATCCCTGAATTTTCTGGTTTACGAGCCACAATCCATACTTCGTATTGAGATAGTGGGATCTTTTGCTCTGATGTTTGAGCGACAGGACGAGGTGGCGCGCTACTCTTCCATCTTTGATTAGAATTGTTTGAATTGCAAGTCCACAACTGAACTTTTCCGGCATTGTTTCGTGTTGGAGTATCAACACACATACTTGTTCCGGCTCTTTTAATCAGGTTCCAGCCATCACCAACGTCCACTAAATTCCAATTTTGATCGGGATCGTTGGCATCACAAGGCCAAGTGTTCATCTCTGCACCATTGTACACATGGTGTGCATTCAAACACATACCCGTCGAGCGGTTTCGTAAGAGGATACCGCCACGATTACCAGGAAAGCGCTCAAATTGTTGATCGCGATCATTATCATTTCTCTGATAAATTGACATTCTAGGTTTTGTATCAAAAAGCCTAAATGTCATATTTGTGTTCAAAGCCATACCTTCTCTCACATAGAAGGTTTCAAAGGCTTGAGCTTTGCTGTTTGAAATTCCTATGCAGGCTGCAAATGAAAATAACCCTATAATAATATTTTGAGTGCTTTTGAGATAATTCTTGATACTCATCCTACCGCTCCTTTGCTTGACAATCACAATCAATCTTTTGCTTGTAGTCCGAGGATACTCAAGCAAAATAGCAACATAGCAATGAGAAGCGATCGCCCAAAACGTATAAGATAATTTAAAAGTGCGATCGCAACTCGCAAAATAGTAAAGCTCTATCGCTCGCCGTTGATGAGCGGAATTGCTCTGCAGCCACTTCCAGCAGCAAACCTGCTTTTTAGCTCTTCCGTATCATAGACCGATCGCTCAAAACTGAAAAGCGAAAAAAGACGGAAAAAGACGGGTATTTCTAAAATTCGGATAAAGGCGGATAAAGGCGGATAAAGACGGATAAAGACGGCTATACTAACTATAGTTCTCCGACCCCCCTACTGATGGACACTGCCCATATCTTGCAATTTGTAGATAAAGTGCTCAGCGCGAAGACAGGCAAACATCTCAATGACTTGCAGCGTAAAATTATCGAGGGAATACTGAAGCGACAAAAGTATTCTGATATTGCAGATACTTATGGTTGTACGGCGGGTCATACTAAGGATGTAGGTTACGAGCTTTTGCAAATGTTATCTGATGCTTTTGATGAACCAGTTGATAAAGGAAATCTGGAATCTGTTCTCGAACGGCAATTAAATCTGAATATAAATTTTGGCGATCGCACTACTAATTTTGGTAATAGCCACACAATTAATTATATCAATGGTTGCTCAGAAATACCCACTTCTACCCTAGATCAAAGTCTGTCTGAAACTCCCGACTTCCAGGAAAGCACGAATCAAGTTAAAATTGAAATGGTTGGTAAGTAGTAGGACACAATTAATTACACAAAAATTTGGGCTACAAGCCTTGTCTAGTAAAGAATCAGCAAAAAATCAGTGTGTAATTAATTCTGTCCAATTACTTAAATTACGACAGTTGGGATTGAAGGATGAGCAAATTGCAGAGGTGGTAGGGTTAGCCTTGGAGGTAGTGAAGCAGATAGATTGATAAATAGCTTTTAGTTTTTAAAACACACATCCTCAGTCAGGAGGTATAAATTTTATGTTCGCAGTCGTCACGCCAGAAAAAATTCAGTTGCCACCAGGAACAGTTGTGAGGTTGCCTGGTACTTGGCAGGATTACCAAGCACTTGTAGAACAATTGGGCGATCGTCCGATTCCACGCATCAAATATCGACCAGGAGAGATTTTGTTAATGTCCCCTTTACCAGTACACGGAAAACAATCTCATATTATTGCAATGGTGGCAATGGTTTTCCTAGATTACTTGGGGCGAGATTATGAAGCGTTTACACCAATTACGATGGATTTGCCGGAGGTAAGAGGAATTGAACCAGATTATTGTTTTTATATCGATAGTTGTGCGACAATTATTGGTAAAGATAGGATTGCTTGGGGTGTTGAACCGCCGCCCGATCTAGTAATCGAAGTAGACGTAACTAGCTACACGGATTTAGATGATTACTTGCCTTATCAAGTGCCGGAAGTGTGGCTGTTTAAGAAAAATAAGCTCAGAATTTACGACTTGCAAAACAATCGATATGTAGAAAGTTCAGTTAGCCGTTATTTTCCCAATTTTAATGTATCAGAAATTGTGGAGGAATGCTGGCAAATGTCGCGCGATCGCCCTACAAGTACAGTCATTCGGGAGTTGCGGCAAAAAATTGAAAGGGAAAACGGTTGAATCATATCGTGTTCGGTGAATTGACCATAATTCCTGTAGGGGCAGGTTCACCAACAATAATCGCCTAAAACCCACAATTATCATAAACCTGCCCCCGCCCACCGACTACAAACAATTTCGATCGTGGTTAATCAAACAAACATGGTATTCTGCCAAATCTTAATACTTTTGTCACTACTGCCGCTAGCCATCAACTCTCCTTCCGGGCTAAAATTAACAGAATAGACCGAGTTATTATGACCCGCAATATTACAAATTTCTTGACCGTCTTTCACTCGCCAAATCTTGATAGTTTGATTGCTGCTGCTAGCCAGAATCTCGCCATCGGGACTAAACGCAATAGAATCAACATACCAAGAATGACCTGTGATAGTTAAAACTTCTTGCCAATCCTTTGTCCACCAAATTTTAATCGTATTGTCGTGACTGCCGCTGGCTAAAAATTCGCCATTTGGACTGAAAGCTATGCAGCGAACGGAGTCTGTATGACCTGTAAGTGTGCGAATTAGCTTCCCATCTTTAACTCGCCAAATTTTGACGGTTCTGTCCCAACTGCAGCTAGCAATAGTTTCTCCATCCGGACTAAAAGCAACACAATAAACTAAGTTGGTGTGACCCGCAAGCGTGCGAATTTCTTGCCCGTCTTTGACGCGCCAAATCTTGATTGTTTTGTCCCAACTGCTGCTAGCAATAATTTCGCCATCTGGACTGAAAGCTGCGCCGTAAACTGAGTTACTGTGACCGATCAGAGTACGCATTTCTTGTCCATCTTTCATCTGCCAAAGTTTGACAGTTTTGTCGTGGCTGCTGCTGGCTAGCATTAGTCCGTCAGGGCTGAAAGCTACTGTATAAACTGAGTTAGCGTGTCCTGTGAGGGTGACAATTTCTTGCCCGTCTTCAACTCCCCACAGCTTGATTGTTTTGTCATCGCTGCCGCTGGCTACAACTTCTCCGTTGGGACTGAAAGCCACAGAGTAAATTAAGTTTTTGTGACCTGTTAGGGTGTGAATACATTGCCAGTTATAGGTTTGCTGTTGGGGCTGGGCGGGAGTTTTTCCGGGTTTAATTAACTTGGAATTTGTTTGGGGAATGGCTAGATCGATCGCAATTTGGGGATTAATTTCTTTTAATACTTCAACAGCCGTTTGATAGCGGCGGTTAGTAGCATTTTGAATCATTTTGTCTAAAACTTTCCCTAGTTCTTCACTCACGGGGTTGTTAGCCAAATACTGTCGCCATATCCAGGAATCTTCACCAGGATCGAACAGGTCAAAAGGGGAAACTTGAGTTAGCAAATACAAACAAGTTACGCCTAAACTGTACAAATCGCTGGTAAAAAATGCTTTGCCTCTAGCTTGTTCGGGGGCGATGTATTCGGGGCTGCCGATGCTAGTTCCTGTTTTGAGTAAGGCTGTACCTGTGGCAATTTTTGCTGCGCCAAAGTCTACTAGAACTAATTGTTTGTCGGCGCGGCGGATGATGTTTCCGGGTTTGATGTCTCGGTGAATAACGTTGTGGGAATGGATGAAGTGAAGGACGGGTAATAAGCTATTGAGTAAGTCTTGAATTTGATTTTCGGTAAATCTGCCTTCTGTTTCTACAATTTGTGCTAAATTTTGCCCGTCGATAAATTCTTGGACTACATATTGTCGGCCCTCTTGGATGGAATAGGCTAATAGTTCGGGAATTTGAGGGTGTTTGCCCAATTCGTCTAATCGCATTGCTTCTTGTTCAAAAAGTTCGGCTGCTTTTTTGCTGTTGCGATTGCTTGCTGATGGGATTAGTTGGGTTTCTGGGGGTAAAAATTGTTTGATGACGCAGCGAGGTTTTGAGGGTTTGTCTTCGTCAACGGCGAGGAATGTTCTACCAAAACCGCCTTGTCCGATCGCCTTTATAGCCCGGTAGCGATCGCGCAGCAGCAGTTTTGAACGGCAATGTTTGCATAATTTGACTGCGGGGGGATTTTGCGGCTTGGAACAGTTAGGATTCAGACAGTAACTCATTCGATTTTAGATTTCGGATTTTTGATTTTTGATTTTAACTTTTTGAATATTTCCACAGCGCAGTAGATATTATACCTCATTAGCTTTTTAGGAACGGGCTAGAAGCCCATTCCCCAAGAAATTCACTCTTGGTGGAACGGGCTTCTAGCCCGTTAAGCGAGAATGGTGATCTGGGCGTGAGTTCCGGGGTACCTTACTATATATGCCAGTTGCGTCAGTTCTGTTTTAGAAGTTCCACATTACCGGATTATCGTCTAAATGATCGGTGACTGTTCGCCCGATCGCGTCAATTTCTTTTAATTCCTCTTCACTCAATTTCACCTCAGCAGCTTTAGCATTTTCGGCTGCTTGTTCCCCGTCGCGCGCGCCGACAATGGCATTTGTTTGTGGCTGGGAAATCAACCAGGCTAAAGCTAAATTTCCTAAGCTTGTTTGGTGGCGATCGGCAATTGGTCTGAGTTGATTTAGTGCTGTTTGCACTCGGTCGTAATTTTCTTTGATGAACAGCTTATTTTTGGCGCGGTGGTCGCCTTCTTCAAACTTGTGTTCTGGCCCGAATTTACCTGTCAATATTCCTTGAGCTAGAGATGAATAGGCAATGATTGAGATATGATTGTCCACACAATAGGACATAGCATCTTTTTCTACCCAGCGCCAAAACAGAGAATATGGCGGTTGCAAGCTGTCGATGCGTCCGTATTGGGCGGCTTCTTCTATTTGGGCGCGGGAGAAGTTGGAAACGCCGATCGCCCGAATTTTTCCCTGTTCTTTTAACTTGTTCAGGGCGTCCATTGTTTCTGCAATGGGTACTAACTCGGAATTCCAAGTGCCGGCGGGCCAGTGGATTTGGTAAAGGTCGATATAATCGGTGTTGAGGTTTTTTAGCGATCGATCGCAGGCTTCGATTACCAAATCGGGTTTCAGGTGGTTGGCGAAAACTTTGCTAGCATAAACTACTTGCGATCGCACATCTGAAAGTGCTTGACCGATAATTTGTTCCGAATGCCCTTCTCCGTAAACCTCAGCCGTATCAAAGGTGGTAATACCTGCCTCAAAAGCCGCGCGCATTGCTTTGACAGTTTCAGCATCCTCAATTCCCACCCACATCCGCTTCCCAGCTTGCCAAGTCCCCATAATTATCGGGGTAATCTGAATTTCTGATGTCCCCAATTGTCGCTTTTGCATACCCTAAGTCCTCATTTATATTTTTAGTATTCATCCTCAAGCTCTCTAATCTTAACATAAAAAAGTTGGGTAGTCATGCACAGTAATGCTATCGTTTTATTTTGCAATAAATAGTGATGTACAAAGTTAAATAATAAAAATGGGAGCATCTCACTTTTGCAGCAAAGCTCGAAATTGGAATTAGGAGTCAGGAGTCAGGAGCCAGGAGAAAAGAGTCAGAAGGAAGAAGAAAGAAGTGTTGTTGCAAATATGAGATGCTCCCTTATAATACTCTAAAAGTACCTTGTAAAGCAAGAAATTAATCCTCTAAAATCATTTTTGCATCTTGTGTTGCTTGAGAACTTTAGCGGGACTGATAAATGAAATGCCCTGAGAAGAAGAGGTACTAATCATGACAGCTTCAATCACAGGCTCATAAACCGTTTTTTCTGCAACCCACTCCACAATAAAGTTTGCACCTGATCCTCCACTTGTATCATCTGCTGCAATGAAAAAGTCTGTGGAAGCAAGCGGCTGGAGTTCTACTGGACTCTTAATGTCCTGCCTAATCAATTTCCCCTCACTATCGTAGTAACGCACCGAAGTAATAATAATTGAATTCGTCAGATCCGTATTGCGGATACTGAGCGTGGCTGACAAATTCATCACATGATCCTGGCTATTGTAGTGATAAATATGTGAGTAAATAGGGACATATACGGTTTGTCCCATCACAACTTTTGTTTTATCTAACGTGACTGTTCTCAGTGATGTTTCACGTTTTATATCTGGTGGTTGTTTTTGTGAGGTAGTTGGGTCCCAACAAGAGCTCAGGACGATCGCGGCGATCGCCAAACCAACCCAGAAATCATGTTTCAGCTTCATTGGCATTTATCTAAATACACCACATATAGCCTTTCTCAGTAACATGAGGTGCTCTCGCGGGTATAGGGCATAGGGCATAGGGGATAGGGCATAGGGCATCAGTTGCGAGCGGTGTGTACCTCATTTTATTGAGAACCGCTATACATTACAGTTACGTATAAAGCAGAGTGTACCTTCTCTCTCGTTTGAGGCGGCTTAGTGATAAGGTTTGAGTGGCAGTTCAACCTGGAATGTTGAGCCGAGGCCCACTGCACTTGTCACCTGTATTTGTCCGCTGTGTGCCTGTAACTGCTCAATAACCGCTGGTTGGGGTATCTGAGCTAAGTAGTCCGTAGTCCGGGTGTATCTGACATTTGCAAATCTCTACAACACAATCAGGTTTTGAGGCGTTAATATCGGTATTTATGCCAAACCCAGAGGCACTCAGTATTCGCAGAACGCGAGTCAATAAACTTATTTCTCTCCTTGGCAAGTTGGCGTCAAATATGGTTTAATGAAAATATGCAAATTCCTGATTTAGCTATTGAAATTCCCTCGGGAGAAATCACTCCCTTAGTTAGCTCACTGCTGAACATCATCGCTCAGCAGCAACAGATGATTGAAAGCCAACAGGAGAGAATAGCGAAGCTAGAACAAGATGTGACCAAACTACAGGAAGAAGCCGAAAGCCTTAAAGAGCAACTCTTGGCGGCTAAAAAACTTAAGGGAAAACCTAAGATTCAACCCAGCACCCTTAATCAAAAAGAAAAAAAAACCATTGACCTTGAAAAGCGACCTGGTTCTGGGAAAAGGAGTAAAAAAAACCAGGATTTAGTAGATGAAGAAAGAGTAATTGAACCTCTTGAACTCCCAGAGGGAGCCCGGTTCAATGGGTATCGAGAATATGACGTGCAAGATGTGATTATCAAAAGGCATAGTATTCGATTTTTACTGGCAGAGTACATTACCACAGAAGGTAAGACAATAGTCGGGAAATTGCCAAAAGAATATCAGGGACACTATGGACCAACGTTAAAATCATTTATCTTATACCAACACCATCAATGCCGAGTGCCACAGAACTTAATCGGGGAACAGTTAAGAGAACTAGGCATAGATATTTCCACCGGTCAAATTAATCGACTCTTAGTAGAAGAAAAAGAAGCATTTCACAGGGAACAGAATCAAGTCTTACAATCCGGGTTGCAGACAGCCAAGTATATTCATACTGATGACACAGGAGCCAGACATCAAGGAAAGAATGGCTATTGTACAGTCATAGGCAACGATTTATTTACCCACTTTACTACAACCGATAGCAAAAGTCGGCAAAACTATCTGCGAATTCTCAGAGGCCCCTACACCGATTTTATACTGAATCAATATTCTCGCAGTTACCTGATTGCACAAGAACTAGCAGCCTGCCACTTATCAAAATTTGACTTTAATAGTGCCATTATATGTCATGGGGACGAGAAGTGTAACAAGTTATCTTCAGAACTTAGGCATCACCAGTAAACAGGCGGTGAAAATGCTAACTGAGGCGGCACTACTGGGCAGTGCTATAGAACACGGTCTACCCCCAAACCTGATTATTCTCAGCGATGGAGCCAAACAATTTGCGCTCTTGTCCCATGCTTTGTGTTGGATTCATATGGAACGAGGGATTCGCCGGCTGCAAGGAGTCACAACACAACAGCGTACTGAGATAGACCAAGTGCTGGATGATTTGTGGGTCTATTACCGCCAATTAAAAGATTATCAACAACAGCCAACGCCGGAAAAAATGGCACCATTGCAGCAGCGCTTTGATGAGATTTTTGGGAGGCATTATCCCCATCACTACGGTCTGAACTTGGCTATGAAGCAATTTTGTTTTCATAAAACAGAACTGCTGCGAGTGTTAGATGCGCCTTTGATCCCGTTACATACGAATGCGGCAGAAACTGATATTCGAGAGTACGTCACACGACGAAAAATTAGTGGGGGAACTCGTCATGAAAATGGTCGTCAAGCGCGGGATACATTTACGGGTTTAAAAAAGACTTGTCGGAAACTCGGTATTTCTTTCTGGCAGTATTTGCTCTCCCGTTTCAAGCAAGATGAAATAATTCCACCTCTGGCGGATGTGATTAGAACTCGGGCTCGCTCGCCTACGTAAATCGCCCGGGATTTTTGGCTCAGCAACCAATTCATAAATTACTCTTGTGCTGAAATTCTCAGCTTGAGGCCATCAGGCCTTGTCTGAGTTACTTTGGCGATACTTGCTTATCAGCACTTATTGAGCAGTTACGTGTGCCTTGACAATTTGTTGGACGATCGCTAACCCCAGCCCAAAGCCTCCGCTATCTTGCGATCGCTCGGTGTCTACTCGATAGAAGCGATCGAAAATATAGGGTAAGTCCGCTTCTGGAATACCGGTTCCCGTATCGATAATCTGAATGACTGCCAAATTGGAATGAAGAACTAGGCGTATCTTTACAGTTCCGCCAACGGGAGTATATTTACAGGCGTTGTAAAGCAAGTTTTCGACTACTTGCCCTAGCAAATCAGGATCAGCCAATAATTCAATCCGTTGTGTCGGTGATTCGCAGGTGAGTTTGATATTTTGGGCTTCTGCAAGTGCGAGAAACTGGGTTGCTAAATTGCTGAGGAGTTCGTTGAGATTGATTAACCTGAGCGATTCCGGCGCAAGTCGCCCCTGATGACGAGCCAACAGCAGTAAATTATTCACCAGCGCTCCCATTGATTTTGCGCTATCTACAATGTTTTCTAAGGGAGGATGGTAACGTGAATCATCAGCCGCCATGAGCAACCCAAGCTGGGCATTAGTGAGAATGGCAGACAG
Organism: Microcoleus sp. S13_C3; assembly: GCF_036700905.1. Classification (NCBI taxonomy): domain Bacteria; kingdom Bacillati; phylum Cyanobacteriota; class Cyanophyceae; order Oscillatoriales; family Microcoleaceae; genus Microcoleus; species Microcoleus sp. S13_C3. Next base: position 14,100 of record NZ_JAUBPT010000145.1, read on the forward strand.
GGGCGATCGCAACTCGTGAGAGGCATCGGCTGTAAAGCGCTGAAGCTGCTGATAGGCTTGCCGAATCGGTTGCATGGCCAGCCCGCTGAGAAACCAACCTGTGAGGGCAATTAAGCCCAGTGTCAGCGGGACAGCGAGAGTTAACACAATCTGAAGCTCAGTGAGCCTGTTTTGAGTTTCTGTCAGGGGAGTTGCAACCTGAAGATAACCGAGTACCCCTGTTCTACCTTCAACGGGTAATGTCACCTGACGCAGCCAGATTCCTTTTCCCAAAAGTGGATCGGTCGATCGAACTGTGAGATAACCAAAGGGCGTATTTAACCGATCGGGAGGAGAATTCCCAAAAAAACGAACTAGCCGCCCTTGTGCGTTATACCAGCGCACGTAAATCAGATCTTCAGCAAGGGGATGGGAACCACTGCCTAACAAGGAAACATGACTCAGATCGACCTGGTTCTGGTTTTGGCGAACTTCATAATGCACGCTGGCAGCCATGACTCTAGTTTTGTCATACAGCAGTCGATCGAGCGCCTCTAGTTTATCTTTTACCTCAATCTGATAGATCGCCCCAGCAAACAGCACGAGAATGCTTCCCATTGAGAGGGTGAACCAACGAGCCAGATTGCGACGACTTTGATTAAACATGACTTGGCTTCACGATCGTTACTTTTCAGGGGAAGTGAGGCGATAACCCATACCGTAAATGCTCTCAATCCAGTCTGCCGATCCTACAGCCTGCAAGCGTTGGCGGAGTTTGCGAATTAGAACCGTGATCGCATTACTCTCTGGTTCAGTCCCCCATTCCCACACACCTTGTTCAATTTGACTGCGAGTCAAAACCTGTCGGGGATGGCGCATAAAATACTCCAACAACTGAAACTCGCGACTGGAGAGGGAAACGGTTGCACCTTGTCGCTCAACAGTCAGAGTATCGAGGTGGAGGTGTAGATCCTCAAGGCTGAGCGTATCTCCTTGCCAAAGGGGCGATCGCCGTCTTAATGCCCGGACTCGTGCCATGAATTCAACCAAGTCGATCGGTTTCACCAGGTAATCATCTGCACCTGCGTCTAACCCGGTCACTTTTTCAGGAGTTGTATCTCTTGCCGTAATCATCAAAATCGGCGCTGTTTTCCCTGCCGATCGATATTGACGACAGAGACTTACCCCACTGATATGTGGCAACATCCAGTCCAAAATCAACAAATCATATTCTTTTTCTGATAACAGCCACTGTGCCGTCTCTCCATCTTTTACCCCATCCACGCTATGTCCTGCTTGAGACAGCACTGTTTGAAGTGGCATCAGTTGCTTTGGGTCGTCCTCCACAAGTAAGATTCTCATATTTTTCTTTAATTGGGCTTATCGAACTGAAACATTTGACGCATCGCCCTTGAGTATGATTTCAGCAGAACGGTAACTCCACTAAAGTGCAAATATAGCAATCCTAAATCATTTGTGAATTTCTTACTCCCTCCCCGCGGGTTCGGGGAGGGTTGGGGTGGGGTAAAAAATTTATGTGGCAGGTTACTAAACGTTGGCTAAAAGCATCAGGCGCAGAGTTTTGGTTGCCACTACCGTTTGTGGCGATCGCGTTTTGGGTTGGTTCCAGTTTCCTAATGGCTCAAGAATTACAACAACCCCAGATCGCAAAGAATAAACTTCAGGCAGATACCCAGCTTAAAGCAACGGTGTCTGTCAATATATTGCTGATCAACGCGGTGATTAACCGAAAACAAGGAACCACCCAGGTTGCGGTAGAAACAGCAGAACCCATTTTGAAGCGATTGGAATTAGAATTGCCAATGACTGACGCAACCCAGATAGAGGCAGCGATCGCCCAAGAGCTCCAGTTATCACGTCAAAATGTTCGCCAGTTAGTCCGTTACGAAATTGTTGAATAAGTTTATTGTTTCAATATTCCGATCGCATCCAGTCAAATAAGGTTGCCAAATCCATAGGTTTCCTCACTGGGATCGCTGATTCCTGTAAGGGCGGGTTCACCAATAATATTTGCCAAAAAGGGACAATCTCACAAACCCGCCCCGGCAATTGTATTATTATGGGCGATCGATCGGGCATGATATCATTGTTACGAACTACTGAATGACGATTTCGTTATTGATGGAAACATTCGCTGCAATTTGCCGAGCAATTTGTTCTGCCAATGCTTTTTGTTCTGCCGTTTGAACGCGCCCTGTTAACACAATCGAATTATCCCGATCGTCTGCTTCCAAATCGAATTGCTTGAGGGTACCATCGGAGTCTAAGGCCTCTTCTACGCGATCGGCAATATCGTCAATGTCTTGATTCTGAGGCGTCTGGGCTGTGGTGGTTGCAGGCGCAGGAGTGGTGGGAACAGTCGTATTTCCAGTGGCAGTTGTGGGAGCAGAAGTAGATGGAACAGTTGTCTGTGAAGTATTGGGGGGGGTGCAAGCACCTAAACCCAAAATTGCAACTGTGCTGACGCTGATTCCTTGCACAAATAGCTTTAATAATTGCATATTCTTTGTTTATTTTGTTTGTTGGGAAATGCAATTTTGCCGATAAACATCACCATGAAGTCTTTGAGCCTTTCAACTTCCAAAGTGAATGTACGATAGTTCATCCATCAAAAGGAAGGCTTTTTATATCAATTCCGGCTGCGCCGGAATGATATCAAATCCGCACTTCATCATCTGGCGTAAAGTCGAATAAAGCTGCCAACAAATAATTCGCGCAATTTTCATTTTTTTGACCCCTCCTTCTACAGTCAACAGTCAACAGTCAACAGTCAACAGTCAACAGTCAACAGTCAACAGTCAACAGTCAACAGTCAACTATAAATCAAATCCAGTGAACTAAGGTTTGCAAGTCCATAAGCTATCTCAATCGGTTCTCTGCCTAAGTATAGGAAGCAAATGTGATCCAAATGTGAGTAACAGAAATCAGTCTATCACTTTTAGCTCACATTCATCAATGACGCTAGAAACAAGACCAAACAACAGACAAGCACTTGGCTTGACAAGAAGCGTTATGACTGCAACGAATCTAGAAAAATTAGTAGAACACTCTTGGCATTACCTCTCTGTCGAGAAAGTGGCTCGGCTTTTAGAGACTGACTTGGAAATAGGTCTATCTTCCGACGTGTCAGCCCAACGGCGCGAGATCCTCGGTCCCAATCAACTAACGCCTCAGAAGCCGCAAAGTGCCTGGTTGCGATTTTTACAGCAACTGAATCAGCCGCTAATCTACATTTTGTTAGCCTCTGGCATAGTGACAGCATTTCTGAAAGAGTGGATTGATTCAGGGGTAATTTTGGGGGTTGCTCTGACGAATGCCACCATTGGTTTCGTTCAAGAGTCAAAGGCAGAGAATGCGATCGCCGCTTTAGCAAAATCTGTTGCAACTGAGGCAACCATTCTCCGCAACGGTCAAAAGCAAGTGGTTTCATCCAGCGAACTGGTTCCTGGCGATCTCGTCTTGCTGTCTTCAGGGGATAAAGTGTCTGCTGATCTACGGCTGATCGAAGTCCGTGACTTACAAGTCGATGAGTCAGCGTTAACGGGAGAATCTGTCCCGGTCCAGAAGCAATCCCAGGCGCTAGAGGCAGACGCTGCACTGGCCGATCGCACGAACATGGCGTATACCGGAAGCCTGGTAACGTTTGGACAGGGACGCGGAGTGGTCGTCAGCATTGGTGACACGACCGAGACCGGACACATCTCCCAACTGATGCAGCAAAGTACCACACTGGAAACCCTACTGAGTCGCAAAATTGACAAATTTAGCAAAACCTTGCTCTATGTCATTTTAGGTTTGGCTGCCTTCACCTTTGTCGCAGGCATTGCCCAGAGATTTTCTTGGGTTGAGGTGTTCAAGGTATCTGTGGCGCTTGCCGTCAGCGCAATTCCTGAAGGCTTACCCGCGATTTTAACGGTGACACTGGCGATCGGGGTTTCCCAAATGGCAAAGCAGCACGCCATTATTCGCAAACTTCCGGCAATTGAGACGCTGGGCAGCACCACCGTGATTTGTTCCGACAAAACCGGAACCTTGACTGAGAATCAAATGACAGTTCAGGAGATCGATGTCGGTGGAAAGCGATATCGGGTTAGTGGTGGAGGATATGCGCCAGACGGGGAAATTTCTGTAAACGGACATTCCGTTGACCTGGCGAACGCACCTGCCTTATATGAATGCCTGCAAGCAGGACTGTTGTGCAACGAGTCGCATCTAAAAGTGCAAGATGGAAACTGGACTGTAGTCGGTAGTCCAACGGAAGGGGCGCTGGTTGCGGTAGCCCAAAAAGCGGGGTTAACTACTGAGCAACTGGAGGAAGCGCTTTCCCGGCTCGATACACTGCCGTTTGAATCTCAGTTTCAATACATGGCAACCTTACATGACGATCGTCCACAACGCTTGATTTATGTCAAGGGTTCAATTGAGGCAATTCTCAAGCGGTGTGGCCAGATACTCGATGAACAGGGAGAGGCGAGATCCCTCAACCCCGCACTGATCGAGCAAACCGTGGACAGAATGGCGAAAAAAGGGTTACGAGTTCTGGCACTTGCCAAGAAAGTTGTACCCGCTTCTCAATCTTCAATTGAGCATTCTGATATTGAGCGAGGGTTAATTTTTCTGGGTCTGCAAGGCATGATCGACCCGCCTCGCCCCGAAGCGATTCAAGCGATTCAAGGCTGTCGGTCTGCGGGAATTCAGGTAAAGATGATTACGGGCGACCATGCCAAAACAGCAGCAGCGATCGCGCAACAAATGGGACTAAATCAAACCCAAGATGCTCCTGTTTTTACGGGTCAAGAACTCGCTCAAATGAATCCGCAGCAATTAGCCAATGCTGTTGAAAAAACCTGTGTATTTGCTCGTGTAGCACCCGAACAAAAGCTCCGCATTGTCGAAGCACTTCAGTCTAAGGGCGAGATTGTGGCGATGACGGGAGATGGAGTTAACGATGCTCCCGCCCTGAAGCAAGCTGACATTGGGATAGCAATGGGCATCACGGGCACTGAAGTCACAAAAGAAGCCGCAGATATGATTCTGACGGATGACAACTTTGCTTCGATCGAGAAAGCAGTTAAGGAAGGGCGCACGGTTTATAAGAATCTGCTGCGGGCGATCGCCTTCATCCTGCCCGTGAATGGTGGAGAGTCCATGACCATCTTGATTGCCGTACTTCTGGCAACCCCGCTACCCATTTTGCCAGTACAAATTCTCTGGCTGAATATGGTCAGTTCAGTTGCGTTGAGCTTACCGTTGGCATTTGAGCCGCCCTCTCCCGATGTCATGCAACAGCCGCCTCGACCTGCCAATGAACCGCTTCTGTCTCGCAGGCTGACGACTCGGATTTTGACAGTTTCGGTATTTAACTGGATTGCGATCTTTGGGATGTTTGAATGGATCGTCCAAACCACAGGCAATGAAGCTCTAGCCCGGACGATGGCAATTCAAGCATTGGTTGCAGCCGAAGCTTTTTACCTGTTAAGCATCAGTCGCTTGGTTCCGGCGAGCGTCGCCAAACTACGCGGTAAAGATGAATCAGTTGGCTATGCTGTAGCGATCGGCATTGGGGCTATTTTCATTTTCCAATTCCTGTTTAGCCAATGGGGCATTATGAATCAGTTATTCGACACTGAAGCTTTGACCGCAATCCAAGGCTTAATTTGTATCGCATTCGGACTGCCAATGATTGCTTTGTCAGCTTTGCTAAAGCGTTTTGCACCTTTGAACTAAGTAGTTTTTGTGATGCAACCATTGCAAGTGGCTTTACACACTATTGACCAATTTTGTCGGGTTGAATATTAAATATTTCTCATGAATTACCAAAACCTCAAACGTGCTAGTGGCCTATTTACTGATCGTCGAAACGCAAAGCAGGCGCTAGTCGAGCTAAAAAGCAGGGGTTTCCCCATGCACAAAATTTCAGTGATTGCTAAACCTTCTGACAATAATGATGATTTGGACTGTCTGGGCGTGCAGCAAATTTTAATGACAAGAGCAGCAGGCGCACAAGTAGGCGCGATCTTAGGCAGCATACGACTAGGTTCACTAGCCTTAATTGTTGGACTCAGCAGCCTGCTAATTCCCGGTATTGGTCAGGCAGTAGCGGTGGAAAGCATTTTAGCAACTTTTTTTGGAAGTGGGATTGCTGCAACTGCTGGCGGTCTATATGGCGCACTTCAAGGATGGTTGGTGCCAGAAGAACAAGCAAGAATTTACAATAACAGATTTAACCAGGGAGATTATTTGCTGGTCATGGAGGCAAGAGAAAATGAGATAGTGATTGCTGAACCTGTCCTTAAACGTTGGGAGATTCTGACGTGGCGTGTCTGTGATGCTACCTAAATTCAAGGTCAGAAAAGACGATTACCTTTGAGGAATTTATTCCCGCCAATCAGAACGTCCAAAACCCAATTAAATATTGGAAGGTCGATGATTTTGGGCGATCGCTCTCCTACTCCTTACAGATGGATCGACAACTTCCAGTACCCGCTTTAGGAATGAGAATTAAATAACTTCCACTCTTGAAAGTGGGATGGGCGTCCCGCCCGTCCTTTTTGGACGGGCGGG
>NZ_JAUBPT010000146.1:0-20589 GCF_036700905.1 Microcoleus sp. S13_C3
TTTATTTGAGGGCGTGATGGAGTTTGTTGTACGCTTAAGCTATAAGATAAACGACTCTCAATTTCGACAATAGAAATTACAGAAATTTCCAACCCCTCTTCCGATTTCCCCGCTACACCATTATAAAAATAACCCTTACCGTCAGTTTTTTTGCCACTTTTTTTTAAAAAAGAACAATCGATAACAGCAATGACTGTGTGTTCAGGATTTAAGGCATATTCGAGGAAATATTGATTAAATTGTGGAAAATTAAAGCTTTTGAGAAAGTGACGACGGTAGGTTTTTTCGCTCAAATAACTATAACGACTGAGATTCGTGAAGTTGACCTTACCATAGACCAGCAAAATAGTTGAGAATAAAGTGATTAAAAACTTCTTTTGGGGTTGACTAATTCCTGGCATTTGTTGTAAGATGGATTCAATAATCTTCCTAAGGCAATCTGTTGAGCTTGTGTGTTTTTATAGCTTAACCTAAAAGAGGGCCTTTTTTTCTGTTTATTTTGGGTTCAGATAGCACTCAGTTTTTTCGCTTCTGTGCTTTATTGCGTAAGCATCCCTATTTAAAAACTGTCCGGAGTATTGTTAAAAAGCTGGCCGACTAAAAGATGTCAAATCGGTTCTATAAACAAGAGCGAAAACCGCATAGGGAAAATGCCATGGTTGATCGAGAAATTTGAAGGTCAACTGCTGAAGTTGACACGACGAAAGGCACGGCGCCGTGTCCTAATTTTGGATAACTAACGGCGATTAACTTGTAACCAAATTTCCAGCGTCACCAGCAGCCACAGCTTCAGCCCATAGCGGGGAAAAACTTCGCCACGATAGTTTAGCCACTCACGAATTAGTGTTCGATCGAGGTAAGGCGCGATCGCCGCATGACGATTCAGCAACAACGATCGCGCTTGCCGCTGCCAATCCCTCAAAAACCACTGCTGCATCGACATCACCATGCCACTTTTCGGACGGTTAACAATGACATCGGGCAGTAAATCCGCCACAGCAGCCTTGAGAACCGCTTTTTCCTGCGCGCCCGAAAGCTTGTACTCTGGCGGAATTTGCAAACTCAGTGCCACCATCCGCGAATCAAATAAAGGCGATCGAGCTTTTAGTCCCGCCGCAGCCGTGAGATTATTCACCTTGGTCAAAATGTAATCGGCTCCTTTAAACTCAATGTTGAGCCGCATCAGCCGATTCAAAAACGTCGTTTCTGTCTGTTGCAATTCCTCAGCAAAGACGGAAGGCGCATTCTTCACCTTTTCCCAAACCTCCGGCTTCAGCAAACGTGGCAAATCCACATAGCATTTTTGAAACGAAGTCAAATAAGCTGCGATCGGATCTGGTTTACCCTGAATCGAACCATACAAACTGTTGAGTAACATCGGCTTATTTTTCGGCCCGCCAAAGCACGGATCGCCACCTTCGCCATTGAGTACCACGTCTGCGAATTGCTTTGCCGATCGCCCCAACAGCAAATTGGGAACCGTCAAGCCTTCCCCCACTGGATCATCCATCGCCGCCAGCGTTTCCGGCAGCAACTCCCAAATTTGCTTTGGCGAAACTTCCAAAACGTGGTGCTCAGTGCCACAATGTGCTGCGACGATGTTGGCAAATTCAATCTCGCTGGGATATTGAGCGCCAAAGTGCATCGAAAAAGTGTGTACCGGACGATCGTGCAGCCTTGTGGCGATCGCGGCGACGCAACTTGAGTCTATCCCGCCCGAAAGATACGCTGCGACTGGTTCTCCTGCTGGTAGCGCTTCCTGCACCAGTTGTTCCAAAAGCGATCGCACTTGTTGACTGTGCCATTCCAAAGGGCGATCGGCGTTAGCAATTTGCTCCTGTGGCTGCCAGTATCTGTGCGCCTCAATATCCGGTAAGTACAGGTAGCTACCGGGCCGCAACTCTCGCACCGCTTCCCACAGCGTTTGTGCTCCCGGTACAAAGGCACAGCACAAGTAGTCGCGCAAAGCAACTAAATCAAGTTCTCGATCGTGATACGGATTGAGCGATCGCAGTCGAGGCGCAATCCAGCGAGTCGTTCCTGCACGGGTGTAATAGAGCGTTTTGGCTCCCACGCGATCGCGCCCCAGACACAAGGTTTGCTCGTCTCTATCCCACACAGCAAGGGCAAATTGTCCTGACAGCAAGCTCAGTGTTTTAGTACCGTACTGTTCCCATAGCCGCCCGACGATCGCCAAATCGGTCAATCCATCGGTATCAATCTGTTGTTTGAGCATGGGAGTGCGATCGAAGCTGCAGTCACCTACGAGCACAAATCGCTGATTGGGGCTGAAGGTGGGTTGATCTCCGATTATGGCAAAACCGGACGTTTCCCAAGTTGCAGGGTGCGATCGGGCTTCTGGGCCCCAAGCAATCACCCAATTCGGGTAGATAGACTTGTGAGTGTGCATTTTAAATTAGACATCTCCCATAATTAATTATTGTGGAACATGCAAGATGCCTGTTCAAAACAGGCTTTTCTGGAGATGACTATTAGCTTAAAAAATAGTAGAAAGTAACTTATAAATCAATCTAAAAATAGCTGTTCCAGCGATCGCACCCAAAGCACCCAACCATCCCACAAACAACACGCCAGTGATCGGAGAATTCGGATAAATCGCACCTGCAGCCGTCTGTAAAACCGGGAAAAACCACAGCAAAGCCACAGTACCTGCACCAATAATCAACATCTCAGTTTGTTCGATCGCCCTGCGGTACTGGCCGTAAATCAAACCCGCCACAATCATCCCCAACAATCCGATACTCAAGCCAGGAGAGGGCAGCAAACTCGTCAGGGCGATCGCCAGCACCCCCCCCTCAAAACCCGTAAACGCCGCTCCCGACAAAACCTCCCAAATCGAAAAAGTCGCTCTCTGCGAAGGTTGCAGCCCTCCGGGAGGTGTTGCAGGAACCCGTACAGGAGGTGGCAGAGTCGGTTGAATAGGTATCGGAGGCGGCGCCACCACGACTGTAGGTGGTTGAGAAGGTTGTTGAGGCCCAGACATCAGAGCCGCTTCCACCTCACTCGCAGATTGAAAACGCTGGCTGGGAGCTGATAATAACATTCGATCGAGAACGTGAGCCAAACGCGAACTTACCCGCACGCGCGACTGCCAATTCCACTCATTTCTGTAACTATCAAAAAGCTCCGTCGGCTGCAAACCACTCAGCAAAGTAATACAAGTCACAGCCAAAGCATACAAATCCGTTGCCGGATAAACTTCTTGCCCGCTCATCTGTTCTGGCGGGGCATAACCCAAAGAATAAATACCAGTCGAAGCTTTTGCACTCCCAACACTTTGTGTTACTTGTTTAACAGCCCCAAAATCTAATAAATAAAGCCGACCGTTTTTACCCCGCATAATATTAGCAGGTTTAATATCCCGGTGAATCGAACCGCGAGAGTGCACAAAATCGAGAACCTTCAAAATTTCTCGCAGCACCTCCACCGTTTCCGCCTCCGAAAACTTGCCTTTAACAGCCAGTTCATCCTCCAAATTTTCACCGTCAATAAATTCTTGAACCAGATAGAAAAACTGATCGTTTTTTCCCGGCTGCAAACTCGTAACAGTCAGCTCAAAAAAAGCCAGCAAACTCGGAATTTGGGAATGTTCGTTTCCCAGTTCTTCCAGCACCGCCGCTTCCCGTTCAAACAGAGTTTGAGCGATTTTTAGCTGGGGCGGAGTCAGACTTACCGACGGCTGCAAAAGTTTAGCAACGCACTGCCGCATCGCGGGAGTATAGCGGTCTCTGGCCAAAAATGCCGCCCCAAAACCGCCTTGACCCAACAACCTCACGGGCAAATAGCGGCCGCTCAAAATCATGGGCATCCCGCAAGCGGTGCAAAACTTTTGCTGCACCGTTTTTAGGAGCGAACTGTCATCGAGGTCGGGAAAATAGTTTTGAGGGCGCGGGCAGCCCGGTCGGGTGCAGTAAACTTCCATTTTTGTTTGCTAAGAAGAAGGAAGAGGGAAGAAGAAATAGGGAAGAGGGAAAAGGGAAGAATGAAGAAAAAGTGATGGTTAAACCAAATTTCGATTTCTCAACTAACCGCGAACTGCTAACTGCCAGCGACCTAAGAGATTAACTTCCCGCCGAGTTGGGAGTTCCTATTTCTATGAATCCCAAATCGAGCGCCGGAGGTTCTTTCTTCTCCAGGATGGTCGAATAAGTAGCAAACTGGGGCAAAATTTCATTGCTGAAAGCCTCTGCTGCTTTAGAACGGTAGCGGTTGGGGTTGTAAATCAGCGACAAAATGCGAGTTACCAAAACTTCGTCCATTTGAGATTTGTGCAAGACGCCCATAAGCAACTCTTTTTCGATCGCCGAAACCGAGACAAAAGCAGCTCCCAGCCCCGACTGAACGGCATTTTTAATGGCTTCGATCGAATTTAGTTCCATCTCTATTTTCAAGCGGCGCGTGTCTATGCCACAGCGAGTCAGTACCTGATCGATTACTTTGCGGATCGTAGACTGCGAATCGAGGGAAATAAACTGCAATTTGTAAAGGTCTTCTTTTTGGATAGTTTCTTGTTGTACCATCGGGTGAGATGGAGGGAGAATCAGAGCCAGTTCGTCCTCAGCGTAAGGAACAATTTCTAAAGCTTCTACAAGTTCGGTAGGAATTTCTCCGCCAACAATTGCCAAATCGATTTGCCCGTTGGCCACACTCCACGCCGTGCGGCGAGTCGAGTGAACGTGAAGCTGTACTGCTACATCCGGGTACTTTTGGCGAAACATCCCGATCATCCGGGGCAGCAAATAGGTTCCCGTTGTTTGAGAAGCGCCGACGATCAAAGTACCGCCTTGGAGATTTTGCAAGTCTTCCAGAGCTCGACAAGTTTCCTGGCAAAGCGATAAAATTTTCTCGCCGTAACTCAGCAGCAGGTGTCCGGCTTCGGTCAGTTGCGCCCGCCGCCCCCCCCGGTCAAACAGCGGCACGTCCAATTGTCTCTCTAAGTTTTGCACTTGCAAGCTAACTGCGGGCTGGGATACATAGAGGCTGTCCGCGGCGCGTTTGAAGCTTCCTTCAGAGGCGATCGCCTTGAGAATGCGTAACTGGTCTAAAGTGAAAGGAAGGTCAGACATATATCTAAATTGTCAGTTGTCAGTTGTCAGTTGTCAGTTGACGGTTGACGGTTGACTGTAGGCAGCGAACAGCAAACAGCGAACAGTCAACAGCGAACAGTCAACAGCGAACAGCGAACAGTCAACAGCGAACAGTGAACAGTTAACTGACTGATAACCGCTGAATGCTCCCATAGATACTTTGTGACACAATTTGGCCGAGAATCAATAACTTTTCTTAATATTTGCAATGACGATCGACTTGGCGCTCGACTCCCACTTAGTTATTCTGGGCCTGTTACTGGTTTTTGCGATCGCCCACAGCGGTTTAGCAGCCCTCCGACCAAAAGGTGAAAAGCTGATCGGGCCGAGACTTTACCGGGTTTTGTTTGCCCTTGTCAGTTTGCCGCTAGCCGTCATTCTGATTGTCTACTTTTTCAACCACCGCTACGACGGCATACAGCTTTGGCAAGTACAGGGATTACCCGGAGTTAAACCCGCAGTTTGGATACTTTCGGCAATTTCCTTTCTGTTTCTGTACCCAGCAACATTCAACCTCCTAGAAATTGCCGCCGTCCAAAAGCCCCAAGTTCACCTCTACGAAACTGGCATCATTCGCATCACCCGTCACCCGCAAATGGTGGGACAGGTGATTTGGTGCGTGGCCCACACCCTGTGGATTGGCACTAGCTTTACCCTCGTCACTTCCATCGGTTTGGTACTTCACCACCTGTTCGGAGTGTGGCACGGCGACAGGCGGCTTCAGGCTCGTTTTGGAGAATCCTTTGAAACCCTCAAATCTCGAACCTCAATCATGCCTTTTTTGGCAATCCTACAAAAGCGTCAAACCCTTGATTTGCTTGAGTTTCTGCGCCCTTCCTATCTAGGTGTAGTCATTTTTACGGGCCTGCTGTGGGAAATTCATCCTTTTTTGATGCGTGTAACTAGGAACATATACTGGTAGCATGATCCCTAGGATAGAAAAAAATTATTAAATTTTGAGGGATCATGGTGTTGTCGGTTAGCGAACGCACTTTTGCACAAGAGGTGTTTCAAGCCTCTACCCCCGTTTTAGTTCACTTTTCCGCCCCCTGGTGCGGTTTGTGCCGCGCGATCGACCCCACGCTTAAGAGTTTTGAGGCACAGTGGGCAGGAAAAGTCAAGCTCGTAGGGGTGAATGCCGATCAATGTTTCAAGTTGGCCCACACTTACCGGCTCACAAGTCTGCCCACGCTGATTTTGTTTGAGGGCGATAAAGTTCGATTTAGATTTGAAGAGTACCAAGGGCGGGAGGAACTGCGGCGGACTCTGGATTCCTGGATGCTGGCGGCTCACCTAGCTTCCCCATCTCAACGGCTGCAACTTCAGGAAGTAGCCAACAGGTAACATTTTTAAGCCCCATAGCTGTTAGATCCGCGATTTCTTAAAAAATTCGGGGATATAACAGCTATTGTGCCGGTAAGTACAAGATTTAACGAATTTAACACGTGTTAATACCACCATGTCTAATTTAGTTAAGGTTGACTGGCTCGCTGCTTCCGAAGCGGGAAATCTCAAAGCATTAGCACTGTCTAATGCACAAATTGACGAAAAGCTGCGCTCGGTGCCCGTGTTTACGACTACAGACGCGACTGGTGCGCTCCTGATCACTTCTGTTCCCAAAAAAGGTGAGGGTCAAAGCGGCAATGATTCAGTGGCGCAAATTTTTATCAGCCAGCAGGATGCTCGAGCTTTTGTCGAGCAACTCAAAACGAGAAACCCTCAGTTGGCGGCTTCGGTGCGCGTACTGCCAGTGTCGCTGGGGGAAATTTACCAGCTTTCTCAAGCAAATAAAGGCAAGCCGGATGAGGTGAAGTTTACTTACGTTCCAGCACCGCAGCAGGTTGAGTCTGCTAAAACGGTGTTGCGCCAAAATGGTCAGCAAGTTAACGAATACAGCGGTGTACCTCTGTTTGTGGCTAGAGGCGGCCCGGACAACGGTTATTTGACAATTCAACGAGACCAACAAGAGGTGATTCCCTTGTTTTTTAACAGGGAAGAATTGCAAGGAATTGTGGATCGTTTTCAGCAGCAGCAGCCGAATCTTACTGCCACAATTAAGATTGAGGTTGTCAACTTGGACAGCCTTTTGGAAGGCTTGCGAACTGGGAACGACCCGTTTTTCAACCAACTGATTTTGGTGCCGCCGCGGGAGTCGCTGGATGTTGTGCGATCGGGTTCTGGAACGCTCCTAAACTTTGAAGAATTCAGCTTTTTTAATAACTTATTGACTGCCGCCCCTAGCGCTCGTTTTATTGACTTAACTATTGGCAATGATTTATTTCAAATACCTCCCAACAGTGCGACTCAATTTCCAGCCGGCGTGCGAGCCTTAGACGGTAACGATACCGTGAATGGTTCGTCATTTAATGATGTAATTAATGGGAATGCTGGAAAGGATGTGCTGCGTGGCAGCGCTGGAAATGACTTGCTGCGGGGTGGCAAAGGCAGCGATTTAATTTTCGGAGATGATGGCAGCGATCTGCTCAGCGGCGGTCAAGATGATGATAGTCAAAGTGGCGGAAATGGCAATGATTTTTTGCGGGGAGGTAGAGGAAATGACACTTTAAACGGCGATGAAGGTAATGATTTTTTGCTGGGCGATGCAGGTTTTGATATTCTGACTGGTGGCGGCGGCACAGATAGTTTTATTGTCAAAATAGATGTGGATGCAGGGGGCAGGGATGCCAATTTTGCCGATCGAATTACCGATTTAAATCCAGGAGATAGAATTGCGATCGCCGCCAGTATCAGTTTGAATGACCTCAATTTCAATGCGGCGGGGGCAAACACGCTCATCTTGTTAGCTAATGGCGACATTTTAGCCAATGTTTTAAATGCTTCCCCCGCAACTGTTCGCAGTTCCACATTTATCGCCTCCACTACGGATGCGATTCTCAACTTGGGGTAATGGCGATCGACCTTACTTGACTTACCCAAGAACTGACAATTTAAACTACCCCTAGTGATAAAATCCGCCGCCAGCCCCATAAAAATAGAGGCGGAGCGTCCGGGACTATTCAAAAAAAGCCAGCATTTATGCCCAGTCGTCCAAGCCTGTGTCACAATAGTTCACAGTTTTGGCAATATCTAGTAGAAACTTTAAACTACCTATCAGTCATGGAACCGCTTTATCAATACGCTTGGCTGATTCCAGTCCTGCCGCTGGCAGGCGCAATGCTAGTAGGTCTAGGGTTAATCACCTTTAACCAGGCAACCAACAAACTCCGACAAGCGAATGCGATATTAATCGTCTCCACACTCGGAGGGTCAATGGTACTCTCCTTCGCATTGCTGTGGAGTCAACTACAGGGCCACGCACCCTACACCCGCAGTATTCAGTGGGCTTCTGCTGGCGACTTCTCGCTGAATATGGGCTATATCATTGACCCCCTGACGGCGGTGATGCTGGCGATCGTCACTACGGTCGCCTTTTTGGTGATGATTTACACCGACGGCTACATGGCTCACGATGACGGGTACGTGCGCTTTTACGCCTACCTGAGCATCTTCAGCGCGTCGATGTTGGGTCTCGTAGTCAGCCCGAACATCGTTCAGATTTACATTTTTTGGGAACTGGTAGGTATGTGTTCATACTTGCTAGTCGGATTTTGGTACGATCGCAAACCCGCTGCTGACGCTTGCCAAAAAGCTTTTGTCACCAACCGCGTCGGCGACTTCGGCCTACTGCTGGGCATCCTCGGCATTTACTGGGCCACCGGCAGCTTTGAATTTGAGGTGATGGGCGAACGCCTGCACTCCTTAGTCGAATCCGGTGCTCTTTCGGCGACTCTGGCGACAATCTTCGGCGTCCTGATATTTTTGGGGCCAGCAGCCAAATCCGCTCAATTCCCCCTCCACGTCTGGCTGCCAGACGCAATGGAAGGCCCGACACCGATTTCGGCCTTAATCCACGCCGCGACAATGGTAGCCGCCGGCGTATTCCTGATCGCTCGGATGTACCCAGTGTTTGAAGGGCTGCCTGCAGTCATGAATTTGATCGCGTGCACCGGCTGTTTTACGGCATTTATGGGTGCTTCGATCGCGATTACCCAAAATGACATCAAAAAAGGCCTCGCCTACTCCACCATCTCCCAACTCGGTTACATGGTGATGGCAATGGGCGTCGGCGCTTACAGTGCCGGACTTTTCCACTTGATGACTCACGCTTACTTCAAAGCAATGCTGTTCCTGTGTTCAGGTTCAGTGATTCACGGTATGGAAGCAGTTGTAGGCCACAACCCCGCACTCGCTCAAGATATGCGAGTTATGGGCGGCTTGCGGAAATATATGCCGATTACCGCTTCTTGCTTTTTAATCGGAAATTTGGCAATCTGCGGAATTCCGCCGTTTGCTGGTTTTTGGTCAAAAGACGAAATCCTCGCCAGCGCCTTCGCAGCAAATCCCGCTCTGTGGGCTGTTAGCTGGCTGACTGCCGGGATGACCGCGTTTTATATGTTCCGAATGTATTTCAGCACCTTTGAGGGCGAATTCCGGGGCAATGACAGCGCCATCAAGCAGCAACTCCTGCAACCCGGTCTTGTTTTTGGCCCCGGAGCGATGAACGTTAAGGAATTGGCATCAACTGACGACAGTCACGATGAGCACGACCATTTGCCTCACGAATCTCCTCTGACAATGGCTCTGCCGTTAGTATTGCTGGCAGTACCTTCTGTGTTTATCGGTTTTCTCGGTACGCCGTTTGCCAATTATTTCGAGCAGTTTGTTCGCGCTCCAGGCGAGTCTCTCGAAGAAGTTTTGGAACACGCTGCTGAGTTCAATTTGACGGAATTTCTGATTATGGGGGGAAGCTCTGTAGGTATTGCTTTGCTGGGCATTACTTTGGCTTCTCTGATGTATTTGAGCCGTAAAATTGATGCTGGGGCGATCGCCCAAAAAATCAAACCGCTTTACGAGTTCTCCCTCAACAAGTGGTATCTCGACGATATCAACGATTTTCTTTTTGTCAAAGGCAGCCGCCGTTTAGCGCGGCAAGTCATGGAAGTTGATTTGCGAGTCGTCGATGGTGTAGTCAACTTAACAGGGCTGATCACCCTGGTTACGGGCGAAGGTTTGAAATACTTTGAGAGCGGTCGCGCTCAATTTTATGCCCTGATTGTGTTTGTCGCAGTTCTGGGTTTTGCGATCGTTTCTGGAGTCAGTTAAATCTTTAGGCAGACGGCATGGTTCCAAGCGTGTCAACTTAATGTCAAACCGACCATATCTCTTGTTTGTCTCGAAGTCTAGATCCCCCCTAACCCCCCTTGATAAGGGGGGAACAAGAGTATTCTCTCAAAGTCCCCCTTCTTAAGGGGGATTTAGGGGGATCTCAACTGGGCGAGCAACGAAAGATACAAAAGTTTTTAGGGTTAATGTGACACGCTTTGGGCATTGCCGTATCCCCACGAGGAGATATTTTAAGAAATGGTCTTAGCTCAATAACTAACCATTGACAATTAGCAAATAGAAATAAATATTTAATTAAACTTAACTGTTGCGATGGCATAATTTGTCCAAATAATAGCAAAAAAAAATGTTCCGTCTAAAGAAAGTATAAAATTTAGGCTAAAATTGGCAAAATGTGTTTAAACCTAATAACTGATGGATCATTTTAAAACGCAATGGATACAGCTAACTTTCCCTGGTTAACAACAACAATTCTGTTTCCCATTGCTGCGTCCTTGCTGATTCCTTTAATTCCCGATAAGGATGGCAAGACGGTGCGGTGGTATGCCCTAATTGTGGGTTTGATCGATTTTGCCCTACTTGTTTACGCTTTTTACACTCAGTACGACTTCAGCAATCCAGATTTGCAACTGGTAGAAAGCTATACTTGGGTGCAGCAACTCGATTTGAATTGGTCGGTGGGTGCTGACGGTTTATCGATGCCGCTGATTTTGCTGACTGGTTTTATTACTACGCTGGCTACTTTAGCTGCTTGGCCTGTCACATTTAAACCGAAGCTTTTTTACTTTTTGATGCTGACAATGTACGGTGGTCAAATCGCAGTTTTTGCCGTGCAGGATATGTTGCTGTTTTTCCTAGTTTGGGAACTGGAATTAGTCCCGATTTACCTGATTTTGTCCATCTGGGGCGGCAAGAAGCGCCTCTACGCAGCAACTAAGTTTATCCTATACACCGCAGGCGGTTCGCTGTTTATTTTGCTGGGCGCGCTGACGATGGCGTTTTACGGGGATACGGTGACTTTCGATATGCGGGCGATCGCAGCTAAAGATTACGCCCCCACTGTAGAATTGCTCCTGTACACAGGTTTCTTAATAGCTTACGGCGTCAAACTGCCGATTTTTCCGCTGCACACTTGGCTCCCTGACGCTCACGGCGAAGCAACCGCACCCGCCCACATGTTGCTAGCAGGAATTCTGCTAAAAATGGGCGGCTATGCTTTACTGCGGATGAATGCGGGAATGCTCCCGGATGCTCACGCTGTCTTCGCACCCATCTTGGTAATTTTGGGTGTGGTTAACATTGTTTACGCCGCCTTAACTTCTTTTGCTCAGCGCAATTTGAAGCGAAAAATTGCTTATTCTTCGATTTCGCACATGGGGTTTGTGCTGATTGGGATAGCTTCGTTTACCGATTTGGGAATTAGCGGTGCAATGCTGCAAATGGTTTCCCACGGTTTAATTGGGGCTAGTTTGTTCTTTATGGTGGGCTGCACTTACGATCGCACTCACACGCTCATGCTCGACGAAATGGGCGGTGTTGGACAGAAAATGCGTAAGGTTTTTGCCATGTGGACTGCTTGTTCTATGGCTTCTTTGGCTTTGCCGGGAATGAGCGGTTTTGTAGCAGAATTAATGGTGTTTGTAGGTTTTGCAACGAGCGATGCTTACAATCCTGTGTTTAAGGTTTGTGTGGTATTTCTAGCTGCTGTCGGGGTGATTTTGACTCCGATTTATCTGCTGTCGATGCTGCGCGAAATCTTCTACGGGCCTGAAAATAAGGAATTGTCGGATCACGAGGAATTGGTGGATGCGGAACCGCGAGAAGTGTTTATTATTGCGGCTCTGTTAGTGCCGATTATTGGCATTGGTTTGTATCCGAAGATGCTGACTCAGGTTTACGATGCAACTACTGTACAGTTGACTGCAAAGTTGCGCGATTCTGTGCCGTCGCTTGTGGCTAAGGCTGCTACGGATAAAACTGTGTCTCTGCGTGCACCTGCGATCGAGCCGAGTAAGTTGTAATTTGAACTGGATTTAGGAATAAAACCCCCAAACCCTTTTAAGGATAAGGTTTGGGGGTTTTATATTTTGTTTTGGGCTGAAGCTTGTCTATTAGAGTTTTGCATCAATTTGCGATGATGTTATCTTTGAGATGTTCGGTCTTAACAATTTGATACTCAAAAAGAATGACAGACTATATTATAGAGCATTATGTCAAGCCACTTTATCTCAAAGTTTTACACGGTAACTTTTTAGAGATTGGTGGTAAAAATGTAGATGCGTTTGTAGACTCGACAAGAGTTGCTATATATGATGTAACTGACGAAGAACTGATCCAGATGTATAACGGTGGTTGGCGGGAGACAATTACTGCAAGTTGGCTTTGTGGAATTGGGCGCTTTTCCCAACATCTCAATAAAATTGAAACTTTGCTGATTCCAAGTCAAACTTGTTATGCAGGACAATTTCATTGTTTTGCATTAGCTCGTTTTGGCGGTGCTGAGTCGGTAAGAGTTTTGCGATCGTATCTCGACACCTACTTACCCGTTGGTGATCGACAGTACGATCAATTATGGGCTATTGGAGCATTATGGTGGTTAGATCGCAGGCATGGAACAGATTATGCACAGGTTTATCTAGAAAACCCCGATAATTGGAAACTTGGATATCGAGACCAAGAGTATGGGACACTAAGCGCAGAGGAAGGAATTCTCCACTTTCAAAAGGTTATGGACTTTTTAGACAAATATTTCCCAGAATTTACGGCGTAGATAGCTCGGCTTCCTAGATATCGATTTGCCAGGAAGAAGCGATAATAGATAAGATGCCATCTAAGAGTAGTTAGCTATCATAATTTGCTAGAATAGAAGAACTAACCAAACTGCAACTCATGCTAAAAACCATCGAAGGCATTTATCAGAATGGGCAGATTCAGCTAGCCTCGCTACCGCAAGATGTGAGCGATCGATCTCAAGTTCTCGTCACCTTTCTCGATCCTAGCAAAATCGATCTAATTAAACTGCGCCAACTGATCGATCAGTTAGAAACAATTGCAGGTATTCAGCAAGGTTTCGAGGAACTCAACGCCGGACTTACTCGCCCTATCGAAAATTTTGTCCAAGAAATGCAGCAGAAATATGACATTTCAGGTTGAAATTACCCCGATCGCCTCTTCTGAAATTGAGCAAGCCTACCGCTGGTATCGAGAGCGGAATCCCGATTTGGCAGATCGCTGGTTTCGAGGCTTGATGAATGAAATCGCCACACTCCAAGAAAAACCTCGGCGCTGTGCTTTAGCAGTTGAAAGTGAGATTTTTCCTGAAGAAGTTCGGCAGTTGCTTTATGGGAAGTCCAAAAACATTTATCGAGTCTTGTTTGCGATTCGAGCTACTACGGTTTATGTATTGTATGTCCGCCATAGCGCTCGATCGCCCTTAACTGCAGATGATTTGGATGAAGTAGAAGGTGGAGTTTAGAATAGAATTTTCAGAAACTCATCTTAGCCCTTATACTTCGCTCCCCTCAATGATTTTGGAAGAACTTCAAGACGATCTAAAATGGGATCGAGCATTTGCGAGTTCTCCCGATGCTCTTGCCAAACTTGCAGCCTCCGCAATGGCTGAGTATCACGCAGGTAAAACCCAAAAACTCGATCCAGAAACATTGTGAAGTAGTGAGCTATCATATCCATAACAAGAGCAAGAGTTATAAAAAAGAGGAAATGTATGCAAACAATCCTTTTGAGTCGTGAAGAAGTCGCTCGTCGTGCGAAACATTTGTATGAGAGCACCATCCGCCAAAAAATTGAATTAGAAGAGAATATTGGCAAGATGGTCATCATTGATATAGAAACAGGCGACTATAAAGTTGATGAAAATGGCTTACACGCTGCTGATTACCTGAGTGCAAAAAATCTAAATGCTCGACTCTTTGGTATCCGTATTGGATATAATGTTGCTGCATCTCTAGGTGGTGTCATGGAGCGTGTGTCTAAGTGATTTCAGGTATTGTGGTTGATGGACACGCAATTATTACTGTGCCATTTCGTATTCCGAATCGATCGGACATCCCGATCGAGTTTGTGATAGATACAGGATTTACGGATCAGATTTGTTTACCACCGGAAGCAGTTGCTCTGCTCGGTCTTCCGTTTAGATATGATTTGCCCGTGAATTTAGCTGATAATAGCGAAGTTATAGTGCCAGTTCATAAAGCTATTATTCTTTGGAACGGAGAGGAACGAGAGATTCGTGTATTTGCTACAGGACGGCGACCTCTAGTTGGGACTGCTCTTTTGGATGAACATGAGCTTGTGGTTCAGTTTACTGAGGGGGGGTTAGTGACGATTGATGAGTTGTAGTTTCAACGCTCGATCGCAATACCCAATACTTTAAACTTACCATTGGGTCGATCGCCCTTAAATTCGGTACGATCGCTCCGTTAGTTTTTAGCCTTATTGTTCTATGGATAGTGTAATATTGGTTTGGGCGATCGAAGTGTTAGACCGCAAGCAACTACAGTATAATGAAGCGTTATGCTGTGTGAGTTGTCTTTTGAGGCATAGTTGTAAGGTTACTGGTGGGTAACGAAGATTTATGAGCGATTCAGAAGCATTTTCACCCAACTATATTACTGCACGAGAGCGATTTCGAGCAGCATCTTCATCTTTGGGTTATCAGCACTCCGCCTATCCAATTGATCGGGTTAGTCCAACTGGTGAAGAATTAACTATTGATGTGGCGATCGGTGGTTCTTCCAACCCACGACGATGTGTAGTCATTTCTAGTGGCTTGCATGGAGTAGAAGGCTTTTTGGGCTCGGCAATCCAACTTACCTTGTTAGAAAAGCAGCAACTTCTCACATCCTTGTCACCCGATCTTAAGGTTGTACTTATTCATGCTCTGAATCCTTATGGTTTTGCATGGCGACGACGTTGGAATGAAAACAACGTAGACTTAAATCGTAACTTTTTGTTGCCTGAAGAAGTTTTTGATGGCAGCCCAAAGGACTATCCTAAATTCAATTCCTTTCTAAATCCAACTTTACCTCCATCACGCTTTGAACCTTATATTATTAAAGCTATATGGCTGATTTTGAGATATGGAATGACCAGTTTGAGAAACACTTTTCCTGTAGGGCAATACGATTTTTCAAAGGGGCTTTTTTTTGGTGGTCATTCCCCATCCAAAACTCAAAAGATTCTAGCTAGCAATTTGCCTCAATGGATTGGTAATGCTTCAGAGGTAGTGCATATTGATTTCCACACAGGTTTAGGGCGCTGGGGAACTTATAAGCTTTTGCTTGACGCATCTGCAACATCAGAATCTTATTCAAGACTAGCTCAACGATTTGGAGCAGAAACAATAGAACCGAACAGTACAGAAGGTGTGTCATATCCAATTCGCGGTGGATTAAAAACTTGGTGCCAAGCTCTTCTACCAGATTGTCGCTATGATTTACTAACCGCAGAATTTGGCACTTACTCAACGATTCAAGTCTTGAAGGCATTGCGGGTTGAGAATCGTGCTTACTGGTGGGGTAAGTCACATCAGAAATATGAATGGACAAAACACCAGTTGGTAGAAATGTTTGCACCCAGATCTCGAAAGTGGCGAGAACAATGCTTAACTCAAGGACTTGATGTTTGTAAACGAGCCTTGATTGACTGAAGGAGTTCCGAGGCTCAGCGATCGCAAAACCCAATACTTCAAAATTACCATTTGGTCGATCGCTCTTCAATGAGGGTGCGATCGCCTTTTAGTTTCTAGCATTATTTTTTTAGGGAAAGTGCGATCTTTGAAAAGGACGATCGCACCCTCGCAACTTGTGATTCGCTCAACTTGCCAGGAAGAAGCGATAATAGATAAGATGCCATTTTGATTCTAAGAGTGTGCTAGCCATGACTGAGTTACTGGAGCGTGCGATCGCTAAGTTGAAAACCTTGTCTGCAAGTGAGCAAGATGCGATCGCCTCAATGATTTTGGAAGAACTTCAAGACGATCTAAGATGGGATCGAGCATTTGCGAGTTCTCCCGATGTTCTTGCTAAACTTGCCACCTCCGCAATGGCTGAGTATCACGCAGGTAAAACCCAAGAACTCGATCCAGAAACATTGTGAAGTCCCGTACTACAGCCGAATTCCGTAAATCTTTTGCGGCACTGCCAAAACAAGTTCAAGAGCAAACACGCGAGGCATATCGCCAGTTCAAGGAAAACCCAAATTATTCCAGTCTGCGTTTCAAAAAAGTGCATCCAGAGTTACCAATCTACTCTGCTAGAATCAGCAACAACTATCGAGCCGTTGGTCAGTTGGATGGAGATACTGTGATTTGGTTTTGGGTTGGTTCACACGCAGAGTACGACAGGTTGCTATCTCAGTTATAATGGTTATTTCATCCCACATTCCGCACCCTAACTGTCACATGGGGATGGAGGTGGGTTCTGTGGCAGCGATTGGTGGCGTTTGCTCGGTCATTGTGAGTACAAATACTTAAGCAAGTGCTGTTTGAGACACAAGCTGACCCTCACGCGTCGAATCGGACAGCAGCAGTCAGCGTCCGTAACTTCCGTGCAGTTTTGAGAGAAAGAGTAAAATAGTTAGAGTAAAAAGTCAGGGTTCTAGCGTTGTTTCAATGAAGCAGTGCCATAAAAATTCATGAAAAAAACTCCTGAAGTGACAGTCCAAAACCTAGACCACTTGGGTTTAGTAGCCGGCATCATCGATCAAATAGGAATCGTAGAAAAAATCAATGAAATCGTCGGTTGCCAACCGGGAGAAATAGTAAGTCCCGGTCATGCTGTCAAAGCAATGATCCTGAATGGACTAGGGTTAGTATCAGCACCATTATATGGTAGTCCCCTGAAGGAAAGGATCGAGAGAATAAAACTGAATTCAAAGAAAAGTAGGCATTTAGAGTTGTAAATTAGCATTGTAATGATGCACAAACCGCCAAATAGCAGCAAGATGATTTTCTAATTTTTTAGAGAAGCCTAAGCTCTTTCTTACCAGTCGAGATACTCGTTGTCGAATAGTACAGTTAAAGCGCCCGATATAGCTAGTCAAACCACTATCTTTATCTACACGGCGCGATGACGTTTACTAGGCAATACAGAATCATAAGCACTCCAATGATCGGTATAAATTACTGCACATTGACGGTACACTGGTGGCATTGAATTCCATAAAGCTTGAGCCGATACTGCGCTACGATCTCCAATATGTACACCAACAATTTCCCTAGTCTGGGCATCCAATGCCAGCCAGACCCACTGCTGATTTCCTTTACTATCAACGAATGACCATAACTCATCCATCTGAACACTCAAGCGCTTTTTTTCCTTGGGAGTCACCTCCACTTGCTTCTTAACAGCAGCCGCTTGGCTATTAACGTATCGCTGCACTGTATCTTCTGACACTTGAAGTACCCGAGCAATCCCCGCCTGAGAAATACGTTCAAGTAGCATCCGTGACATTAACTCATGCAGTTCTTTTGTAATAGGTTTCCATGCCGGATTTAAAACAAACTGACGACCACATTCTCGACATTTATAGTTTTGTTTGCCATGCCGAGTTTGACCGTTACGACTAACTTCTTTTGAGCCACAATTAGGACAATGGGGAATCTCTACTGTCATATCACACTATGATAAACACTTCTCTCTAATAGTAACTTACTCTATCCTTTCCTTCAGGGCACTACCATCGGGGGATGTATCATTTTTCGGTGGCATACCAAAAAGG
This sequence comes from Microcoleus sp. S13_C3, assembly GCF_036700905.1. Classification (NCBI taxonomy): domain Bacteria; kingdom Bacillati; phylum Cyanobacteriota; class Cyanophyceae; order Oscillatoriales; family Microcoleaceae; genus Microcoleus; species Microcoleus sp. S13_C3. The sequence continues at coordinate 18,033 of NZ_JAUBPT010000146.1, forward strand.
AATAGCTTCTGACCTAGTTAAGTATTTTGCCGCCGATAAAAATTAAGATTTAGGGATTGTTAAGCTAGGCATGAAAACCTCATGTCAGGCTAATTATTTCTCCTTTCTCTGGAACTTAAAGAAGTCCCGAACAATTTGTTTTCAATAATAAAGGAACAAATGGAGTCATATTTTAATTGGGTCAACAGGTAAAAAATGAGTAATCTTACTCATTGACAATAGTGCTTTTAGCTTTACTTGTGAGTAATGATCGTGTTGCCTAAATTGTGATGTCTAATTTAGGGATAATGAGTTCAGATATTGCCGAAGGAATATATTAGGAAATATCTGTAAATTCAAATTTCTTATATCTCGCCAAAATCGCAAAAGAATGATACTAAAATTAGAAAAGGTAGGCACTAATATTTTTTGTACACTGAATGTATAAAAATCATTAGTCATCAAAGCCAGAACTGCGGAATGTTGGGTCTAATGGGGAATTGGGAAAAAGGTAATTTTCCCAACTGACAACTGACAACTGACTAATGCTTTTCCCCCAAAATAGCATAAACCACAGTCTCTTCTTTTTTGCCGCGCAATAGAATCGATCCTACTTTTTGGCCTTCGTAGCGATCGCGCACATAAGCAAAAGTCCTCGCCGTCACCAACAAATTAAAAGGACTGTCAGAAACAATTTCCTTATTCATCGCCTCCAATCTAGCAGCAACGTTGACAGCATCGCCGATCACAGAATAATTCAAACGCCGGGAACCGCCCACGCTGCCAGCAACTAACTGTCCGGTATGCAAACCGATGCCAAACTTAATTAAAGGTTTGTGTTCAATTCTAAGCTGCTGATTAAGTTGGTGCAGCCGTTCGTGCATCGCAATACAAGCCGCAACTGCATTCAAAGCATCTTGTTGAATTTCTCGATATTCGGTATGGCAAAAAGGCACTCCAAAAACTGCCATAATTGCATCACCGATGTATTTATCTACAACGCCGCCGTGATCCATAATACAGTTAGTCATCGCTTCCAAATAATTGTTCAACCAGGTGAGTAAATCTCGCGGTGGCATTTTTTCTGAAATCGAAGTAAAACTACGAATATCCATAAACAGCACCGTTGCTGTAAGTTCTTGAGGTTCGAGTTCTCCCTGTTCAAATATCTCCGCTTTGCGTTCCCAAATAAGCTGAGCTGTCTCTGGAGCGACGTGCTTTTCAAATAACCTCATCAACTGCTGCTTTTCGTACTGTTCCCGCAGTTGCAAAGCAGTGCCAGATAAAATGAGGGTGCCGATAGGTGCGGCAATCGGAACCCACCAAAAAAAGAAGCCAAATAACAATGCACCAGCCCCAATCCAAATGATAGGCAAACCGAGAGCGATCGCAATTCTCTCCTTCACGCCTCGGTTGCCCAGAACCAAGGCCGTAAGCGACCCAATCCCCAACAATAACAAAATTTCTACGAGTACCGGCAGCCGCCGTAGCAAGCGTTGATTGAGCAAATTGTCAACCAACGCTGCATATAAATAAACCCCAGCCGTAGTCTTGTCGAGAGGTGAAGAGATCGGGTCTAAACCGGTAGCAACTATGCCCACTAAAACTAACTTATTAGTCAGAGAATCTGCGGGAATTCTACCTTCTACGACATCAACAAAAGCATAGGTAGGTAGATTTTCTGTTTTCCCCGGCCAGTTAACCCAGACTTTTTTTTCCTGCTTATTCTTTGACTGTGGGAGCAATACTGGATCTTGGGGATTAGCCGCATTGTACCTGTGAGTCATTGCTAAACCGAAATTAGGAATCCCGTTGAGAAATATTTTTGACTCGCGGCTAATACCGTCGCTATCGGGTTCCTGGCCGATGTGGCCGACACCTGCGGCGACTGCTTTTAAAGATGCTACGGGTTCTTCTTTGGTGGTTCTAGCGAGTACAACTTTGCCGTTGGCGGCGATTGCAGCGGCTAAAATATCATCTTTCGGACTTGGATCGAGGAAAAGAATGTCAAAACCAACGGCTGTAGGGGGAGATTTTTTCAGTGCTTCTAGCAGTTGGGCGTAGCGGTTGCGAGGCCAAGGAAATTGACCGTATTCTTGCAAGGAATGCGGTTCGATCGCAATTACCGCAATTCTCGAATCCCATCCTGGATTTGGCAAAATTCCCGATTCTCGAATTTGAAATAGCATTTTGTATCCCAAATATTCAAGGGGTTTCCACATTCCAAATTGCAGCATGGCTACAGACATTATACCTACTAATGCCCCTGTCATCCAGGGAGGATTTGTGAATATATATTGCTGCAGGCCGAGCAGGTGATTTTGTTTGAGATGATCGATCCATTCTTTCAACTTCATGCAATTAATTTGACGCAATAATTGACATTCGAGTCCGAACTTAGAGAGAAGTGCGAGTCAATCGATTTTAGATTTTAGATTTTAGATTTTAGATTGACCCCACGGATAAATTCGGGCGGCAAGTTTCATCGGATACAGGTTTTTTGGGAGCATCCCGGTTTTGTAAATGGTTAAAAGTATGATAAGAGCCAAAATTCTTCGCCCTCTGCTATATGATAGAA
>NZ_JAUBPT010000147.1:0-20529 GCF_036700905.1 Microcoleus sp. S13_C3
CATGGGGCATGGGGCATGGGGCATGGGGCATGGGGCATGGGGCATGGGGCATGGGGCATGGGGCATGGGGCATGGGGCATGGGGCATGGGGCATGGGGCATGGGGCATGGGGCATGGGGCATGGGGGCATCGGCCCGCGCAGGGCATTGGGCATGGGGGCATCGGCCCGCGCAGGGCATGGGGCATGGGGCATGGGGCATGGGGCATTAGAACTTACCAATAACCCATAACCAATAACCAATAGCCAATAGCCAATAACCAATAACTAATAACGAATAACAACTGACTTCTTCCTTAACCTAAAATCTGTTATCTTAAATAAATAAGCCTGCCCGATCGCCCTTTTGGGACAGACGTTTCGATTAATATAGTGGCTTTCAACTCTAAATTCTAATTCTGCTTAAATATCTGTGCGCGTTAACCTCACCGATCGGCAACAACACATCCTTTGGGCAACGGTTCGCCACTACATAGCTACAGCGGAACCCGTTGGCTCAAAAGCTTTGGCTGACGAATTCAACCTCAGCGTCAGCCCAGCTACAATTCGCAATGCGATGGGGACTCTTGAAAAAGCTGGACTGCTTTATCAGCCCCACACTTCGGCAGGACGAGTCCCCTCTGACTCCGGCTACCGAATTTATGTAGACCAGTTGATTCAGCCCTCTGATACGCTCGCCCGCAAGGTGGAGCAGGTACTAGACCAGCTCAATTGGTCGGATGGTCGCATGGACGCGGCACTCCGTGGCGCTGCTCAAATCCTAGCAACTATCAGCGGTTACATAGCAATGATCACCATACCGCAAACCAATATGGCTTGCTTGCGCCACTTGCAACTGGTGCAGCTAGAGCCGGGAAAGGTGATGCTGATCGTGGTAACGGATGCCTACGAAACTCAGTCGGTTTTGGTGCAGTTGCCTTCAGACGCAGAAGGTAACAGGCCTGATGCCGAAATTGTCGATCGCCAATTGCAGATTTTGTCGAATTTTTTGAACAGCAAGTTGCGGGGACGATCGCTCTCGGAACTCTCGGCGGTAGACTGGAGCGAGTTAGACCGGGACTTTGAGCTGTACGCTGAGTGGATGGAAACCATGCTGACTGCTTTGAGCAGCCGCCAAAGCAATCCAACCTACACGCGGATTCTGATCGGCGGTTTAGCAGAAGCGCTGCGCTTGCCTGAGTTTTCGCAGTTGCAGCAAGTTCAAACCCTGGTGCAACTGCTCGAACAAGAGCAGGAACTGCTTTGGCCTTTGATTTTTGAATCGCCTGAGTTAGACATCCCCGGAAAGCGGGTAACGGTGCGTATTGGTTCGGAAAATTCTTTAGAACCAATTCGTGGCTGTACTCTGATTTCTTCGACTTACCGCCGGGGATCAGTGCCGGTGGGTAGTGTTGGGGTTTTGGGGCCGACGCGGATGGTTTACGAAAATGCGATCGCGGTTGTGGAAGCTGCGGCCGATTATTTGTCAGAAGCTATTGGCGGAAATCGAGTTAGTTTTCCTGATGGCGATCGAGGGCGATCGGATCATCCCTCGTTAGATGCCCCCTAATTTGATAGCCCGAAGCTTAACTGGCTTGGGGTTTTATTGTCGGTGAACGCACTAGCAACCTTTATCAACCGGGTTGTGTGACAAAAAACCTAGGCTTTTAAGCTGTTGTGCATTTAAATTGAATGTCAAAAAATAATCTAAGCTTTGTGGGGAGTGGGGGTTGGGCCTAAGATCCCGCCCTCAATATGCAATTTAAATGCGTGACAGCTTATCCCACATTCCACACCCTGGGGTGTCATACAGCATAATTACGTAGAAAACTATATCTTTAAAGTAACAAATTATGCAGTTAAAAAGTTTTTTATCCGTTAATATACGGTATATTAGTATGATTTATAGTTTTATTGCTAGATCGCAATAAGTAAAAACCGATAGTGACAGTTGAGGGTGCGGAATGTGGGTTGGATACTCTTTTTGGGGTAAGAAACTAAAGCTTCGCGCTTGACCAGAGAGTTTCGTAAACAACCCGGTTTCTGCGTCCATGAGCGGCTCGGAAAGTGGCAGGAGTTAGGGGCGATCGACTTTCCAGCGATCGCGAGCAAGAGATGGCGATGGTGAGCGATCGGGCATTCACAGAAAGTAATCGCGGAGCGTTAGTCGAACGGCGGGTTTAGCAGCCCAAATGACGAGTTTTGTTGCCAACCGGGTGGGCTGCTAAACCCGCTCTAGGGATAGCGGCTACGACAAATGAATAGATGAGCCGCGTACCCCAGGCTCGTCGATTCCCAAGGCAGCAGAATGCCAAAATATTAAGACATTTTAGAGAGTTGGTCAAAAACAACTAAAAAAGATTAGTGTTGATATGAAAGCAATATTTCTTTTGGGAATAGCCCGGGTTAGACAATTGCAAATAACTTGCAGTGAATTTGGCTTGATTGCCACTCCATAAAAAATTTAACCGCTGAGTTAAGATCGAAACGAAATTTAGGGAATTTTCTTTTAGCATTCAATGAAATCGACCGATAAAACTAAAAATACCTTTGCGATAACAACGCCTCTGTATTATGTAAACGATTTACCTCACGTTGGCAGCGCTTATACGACTATGGCTGCGGATGCCCTAGCCCGATTTGAGCGGCTGCGGGGCAAATCTGTTTTGCTGGTTACGGGGACGGACGAACACGGGCAGAAAATTCAGCGGACAGCCGAGAGTTTGGGACGATCGCCCCAAGCTCACTGCGATTCAGTAGTTCCGGCGTTTGAGGCGCTGTGGGAGCAACTCTCTATCCAGTACGATCGCTTCATCCGCACAACTTCGCGGCGCCACGAGTACATTGTCAAAGAATTTTTCCAGCGCGTCTGGAACTCCGGCGACATCTACTTGAACCAGCAACAAGGTTGGTACTGCGTCTCCTGTGAAGAATTTAAGGATGAACGGGAATTGTTGCCAGGAAATCGGTGCTCCGTCCACACCAGCAAGGAAGTTGAGTGGCGCGACGAGGAAAATTACTTTTTCCGTCTGTCGCGGTATCAAGACCAACTGCTGGCCTTGTACGCAGAACGTCCCGACTTCATCGCGCCGGAAAGCCGACGCAACGAAGTGCTCAGTTTCGTCAACTCTGGACTGCAAGACTTTTCGATTTCTAGAGTGAATCTCGAATGGGGTCTGCCAATGCCAGTTGACCCCAGTCACAGCATCTACGTCTGGTTTGACGCTTTGCTGGGATACGTCACGGCCTTGCTAGATCCGGACAGCGACCCGATTTTGGAGAATGCTTTATCTAAATGGTGGCCGATTGACCTGCACTTGATCGGCAAAGATATTCTTCGCTTCCACGCAGTTTACTGGCCGGCAATGCTGATGTCAGCAAATCTGCCGGTGCCTGGTCGCGTCTTCGCACACGGGTTTTTGACCAAAGACGGCAAAAAAATGGGCAAAACGGAGGGTAATACTTTAAACCCTGTCGAATTGGTCAACAAATACGGCGCTGATGCAGTACGTTACTATTTCCTCAAAGAAATTGAGTTCGGAGAGGACGGTGATTTTAACGAAACTCGGTTTATCAATATATTGAATGCTGAGCTAGCAAATGATTTGGGAAATTTGCTTAACCGCACGTTAAACATGGCTCGCAAATATTGCGGTGGCTGCGTACCAAATGTGTTGGGAGAAAACATTGAGGGCGACAACCTTCTCAAGGCTATGAGCCTGGATTTGGGCGATCGAGTAGCGGGTTTTTACGAAGAGTTGGCTTTTAGCAAGGCTTGCGAAGCCGTGCTTGCATTAGTGCGAGCCGGGAACAAGTTTATTGACGTGCAAGCACCTTGGAGTTTGTACAAGCAGGGACAGATCGAAAGTGTCGAACAGGTGCTATATTCTGTTCTGGAATCTGTTAGACTAGCATCTTACCTTTTGTCGCCGATTATTCCCAATATCAGCAACGCTATCTATCAACAGCTAGGTTTTTCAATTGACTTTAACGATCGAGTTACAGTTAACAGTTTAGCGAATTTTGCAGCTCATGCTGCCTGGGGCGCTTTGCCTGCAAACCAAACTCTGGGGGAACCCCAACCTGTTTTTAAGCGGATCGAACTGCTGTAAACAGTACCTTCATAGTTGGCAGCCAGCGCTCTGGGTGTTATGACGGACTACGAATTAGCAGTTATTTCCTTACCAATCTTTCATAAAAATTGAGGCATAACAATCATGTTGAATAGAATAGAAAGCAACGACCTTTTTACGCCGGAACAGGTTCTAGAAAATCGGGGTAGAGTGGCAATTTTTATTGACGGTTCTAACCTTTTTTACGCGGCTTTGCAGTTAGGAATTGAGATTGATTACACTAAGCTGCTGTGCCGTTTAACTGCGGGTTCGCGGCTGCTGCGCTCTTTCTTCTACACGGGTGTCGATCGCACTAACGAGAAACAGCAGGGGTTTTTGCTGTGGATGCGCCGCAATGGCTACCGCGTGATTTCTAAGGATTTGGTACAGTTGCCAGATGGTTCTAAGAAGGCGAATTTGGATGTAGAAATCGCTGTGGATATGATGGCTTTAGTGGGGTCTTACGACACGGCGGTTTTGGTCAGCGGTGACGGCGATTTGGCTTATGCTGTAGACGCTGTGAGCTATCGCGGTGTGCGGGTTGAGGTGGTGAGTTTGCGATCGATGACGAGCGACAGTTTGATTAATGTAGCCGATCGCTATATCGATTTGGAAATGATTAAGGACGACATCCAAAAAACATCGCGCCCTAATTATGCTTACCGCCCTTTGTCAGGTCTGAGCTTGATGGAGGAACACGACGACAGATAGGGGTTGGGTAATGGGTAATGGGTAACGGGTAATGGGTGAGGGTTAATGGGTTGAATCATTGAGAATTAAAAGTTAAAAATTTAGACCAAACATGACACATTTTTAATTTTTGATTAAGTGTTTTTCAAGAGCCAATTATTAATTACCAATTACCAATTACCAATTACCAATTACCAATGATTAATCTCAAATCCCGAATTCCCAATTTCAAGTCCCCAAAATTGATGCTGCTATTTTTATCAGCACTGATTTTGGGGATTGGTGCTTGTGCGGTTCCGCAAGAGGCTCCAAAGAACAAATTAGCGGAGGATCTAAAAACTGCTCAACAGTCAAACAGCACCTTAACTTTAAACAAAGTAACCCTAGAACAAGCAAACGAAAAGGGCGAGACGTTCTGGAAAGTAAACTCCACAAATGCCGTTTATAGCAAAGACAAAAAGATAGTTAACGTTCAGAAACCAGTGGGCAAATTGTTTCAGGACGGCAAAGAAATTTACGACATTCAGGGAGAAACGGGGCAGGTATTTCAGGAAGGAAATCAGGTTTTTCTCAAAGGTAACATCGTTGCTAAAGACCTGAAAAATGGAGTGGTATTGCGGGGAAATGAATTGGAGTGGCGGCCGAAGGAAGATGTTTTAGTTGTCCGCAATAATTTGACCGGAGAGAACAAACAGGTGACGGCTTCAGCGAAGGAAGCGCGGGTTTTCAGTAGGGCTAAGAGGATGGAGTTATTCGGTTCTGTGGTGGCGAATGTTAAAGATCCGGCTTTGCAATTGCGAACCGAGCACTTAGTGTGGTTTGTGGAACAACAAAAGGTAAACAGCGACAAACCGACTCAAATTGACAGATACAAAGATAAAACAGTAACAGACAGCGGTTTTGCCGACCAAATAGATGTAGACTTAAAAACCAAGATTGCGACGCTGACAAAAAACGCTCAGTTGATGCCATCAGACCCGCCGCTGCAAATAGAAAGCAGTTTGATGAGTTGGAATTTTCCGGCGCAATCTGTGATATCGCCCGGGCCTGTGAAGGTTTTTCACCGCGTGGAAAAGGTGACGATGACTGGGGATACGGGGCGGGGAGATTTAGAGAAAAAAGTTTTTTATTTGACGGGAAATGTGGTAGGAATTGGGGAAAAACGTCAAGCTCAATTAAATACCGATCGCGTAACGTGGTATTTAACTAACCAGACTTTTGATGCGGAAGGAAATGTGGTATATCGGCAGCTAAATCCGGTGTTTAATTTGACTGGGCCGAGGGCGGCGGGAGAGTTGAAAAATCAAACTGTGATTGTCAAAGGCGACGGTGGCGGCGGCCAAGTGGTTACGGAATTTGTACCGGATGAGTACAAGGGAACTTTGGGACAGTAGATGGGATTGCGATCGCAGATGTTGGCAGATGAACGCTGATGAACGCAGATATAATTAAGATTTGATGGAGTAAGGAGGGGTGAGCGACTGTTGTTATTGAAATAATCCAAATACTAAAATGACTCCGCCATGACACTAATCGCAAGTGAGGACGAAGTTGCAAAAAGCCCTCAAAAAATCCCGCTGCGCCTCGTCTTAGTCGTACCCTTCGTCCTGCAAATCTTTGCCGCTGTGGGGCTGACAGGTTGGCTCTCGCTACGCAACGGCAAAACTGCAGTCAACAACGTTACTACCCAATTACGAACGGAGGTAGTCGCCCGCATCAATCAACAATTAAACACTTACTTGGAAACGCCCCATTTGGTCAATGCCATCAGCGTCGATGCCATTGGCCGCTTTGGATTATGGAATCCAGACAATATGAGTTCTATGAGAAGCTACTTCTACTGGCAGCTCAAGCAATTTTCCACTGTTAGTTACATCAGTTTTGGAGGGGAAAAAAAAGAATACGCGGGTGCTGGATATAAGGATGATGGCAGTGTGGTTATTGAAATAACCGATCGCTCTACTAATTTTCTCAATACGATCGTCAAGGTAGATAGAGAGGGCAACCCGACTCAGTTTAAGGAGACCCACCCAGACTACGATCCCCGCATTCGACCCTGGTATAAAGCCGCAAAAGTTGCCGGCAAACCCCAGTGGAATAAAATTTATCAATATTTTATTCAACCTAGCCTAGGAATCTCCGCTAGTCAGCCTGTTTACGATAAAAATGGCATTTTTAGAGGAGTTGTAAGTACCGATCTGTTTCTCTCAAAAATCGGCGACTTTCTCCAAACTTTAAAAATTGGTAAATCGGGCAAGACTTTCATCATCGAACGCTCTGGCTTGCTAGTGGCTTCTTCCACCGCCGAGAAGCCATTTATCAAAAGCAAAAATCGCCAAAAAACGCAACGATTAAAAGCGATTGAGAGCAGCGTACCTTTGATCAAGGGTACAGCGCAACATTTAATAGAACGCTTTGGTAACTTTACCGAAATAGATAGCAACCAGCAACTAGAATTCATGCTAAATGGTCAGCGGGAATTCGTGCAAGTATCCCCATTCCAAGATGGTCGAGGCCTTAATTGGCTGATTGTTGTAGTCGTTCCAGAAGCCGACTTTATGGAGGAAATCAATGCCAATACCCGTAGCACTATCCTACTCTGCATTTTAGCGTTAGTGCTAGCGACGTTGTTAGGAATCCTCGCCTCCCGCTGGATTACCCATCCTATTTTTCTTTTGAGTAAAGCGAGTAGAGCGATCGCTAGCGGTCAATTAAACCAAAAAGTAGACGTAAATGGGATAAATGAACTGGGAGTTCTCGCTCAATCTTTTAACCAAATGGCACAGCAATTGCGCGAGTCTTTTGCTGCTTTAGAAAAGACCAACTCAGAGTTAGAAAATCGAGTAGAAGAACGAACAAGTGAGCTAAAAGAGGCAAAAATTGCCGCTGATACTGCTAACCATGCCAAGAGCGAATTTCTCGCCAACATGAGCCATGAACTTCGCACACCCCTGAACGGAATTCTAGGATACTCTCAAATTATGGAGCGCGATCAAACTACCACTCCTAAACAAAAAGATGCTATCCACATTATTCACCAGTGTGGTTCGCACTTACTCACGCTGATTAACGATATTTTAGACATTTCTAAAATTGAAGCCAGTAAAATGGAACTTGACAGCTCAAGTTTTAATTTTTCTTCCTTTTTGATCGGGGTTGTGGAAATGTGCCGCATCCGAGCTGAACAAAAAGAAATTACATTTAGTTATCAAGTATTAAATCAACTTCCTAACGCTGTAAATGCTGATGAAAAACGACTGCGCCAAGTTTTGATTAACCTTTTGGGCAATGCTATTAAATTTACAGAAAAAGGAGGTGTTATTTTTAAGGTAGGCGTAATAGGTACGGGGGAAGACTCTGACCAATCACAACTTACTAAAATTCGTTTCCATATCCAAGATACGGGGATTGGAATGGCACCCGAACAGTTAGAAAAAATATTTTTACCGTTTGAACAAGTCGGAAATAGCCAGCAGAAGGCAGAAGGCACTGGGTTGGGATTAGCGATCGCACAGAAAATTGTTCAACTGATGGGAGGCGAAATAAAAGTCGAAAGTATACTCGGTCAAGGCAGCATTTTTTCCTTTGAGTTAGAGTTGACTAAATCATCGGAATTGATCGATCAACATTCGCTAAATAGTTCAATTAATTTAACGGGTTTTAAAGGAAATAAAAATAAGATTTTGTTAGTAGACGATAGATTAGAAAATAGAGGTTTTATTAGAAATTTTTTAGAACCACTAGGTTTTAAAATCATGGAAGCTTGTAATGGACAAGAGGGTTTAAATAAAGCCATTGATTTTCAACCAGATATGATTATCACAGACTTAGTGATGCCAGTAATGGATGGATTTGAAATGTCGCGGCGCTTCCGAAAGTCATCAGACTTTAAGGATGTAATATTGATAGCATCCAGCGCCAGCGTGTTTAACTTCGATCGGCAAAATAGTCACGAAGCAGGTTGTAACGAGTTCCTAGCAAAGCCGATCCAAGTAGAAGAATTGCTAGAACTATTAAAAAATTATTTGCAAATAGAATGGATTTACGACCAACCTGCTGATTTAGAGAACGAACAGCGGGAAGGTTTCACTAATTTATTAAATATTCAGAGTGGTGAGCTGGTGATACCGCCATCAACAGAGCTTTTAGCCCTCTTTAATGCGGCTCGAATTGGCGATATCGAAGTGGTTGAGCAGGAAGCCAATAGGCTAAAGCAAATAGACGGCAACTATCACACCTTTGCTAATAAAATCTTGGAATTTGCCAAGAATTTTGAAGAAAAAGAACTACTAGCTTTTGTAAAAAAATATTTGGGGTAATAAAATGGTTAACCAAAAAGACAATGTAATTTTAATTGTTGACGATAACCCGAATAACCTCAAACTTCTGTTCGATTTTTTGAAGGAGTCAGGCTTCAAGGTTTTAGTAGCTAAGGATGGGGAAAGTGCTATTGAGAAGTTACAAGAAGTTTCGCCAAATATCATATTGTTAGATGTGATGATGCCGGGGATGGATGGCTTTGAAACCTGCTACCGCTTAAAAGCATCGGTGGCAACGAAAGATATCCCTGTGATTTTTATGACAGCTCTTACCGATCGCGTGGATAAGGTTAAAGGTCTGTCAATGGGAGCAGTAGATTATATCACCAAACCCTTTCAGCAAGAGGAAGTCCTCGCTCGCGTGCAACTACACCTGAGACTGCGAAATTTGACCAAGACGATGGAAGAGCAAAATGTGCTTCTCAAAGAGGAAATTGAAGCGCGAAAAGAGGCGGAAGCGGCCTTGGGGAAACTCACTTCTGAGTTAGAGGAACGGGTGGCTTCTCAAACTGCTGAACTTAGACAAGCCTGCAACGAGCTTCAACAGGCTCAAGTTCAGTTGTTGGAAAGAGAAGAAAAATTAGGACATTATGCTTTTCACGACGCGCTAACGGAGTTGCCTAACCGCGCTTGGTTTATGAATCGGCTGCAACAGGCGATCGACTTGTCGTACAGACGTGAAGATTATCTATATGGGGTGCTATTTATTGACCTAGATCGCTTTAAAGTAGTGAATGATAGCCTCGGACATTTGGTTGGGGATCAATTACTCAAAAGCGTTGCTCGTCAACTGCAAGTTTGTTTACGCCATACAGATGCAGTGGCGCGGTTTGGAGGAGATGAATTTGTGATATTGCTGGAAGATATTAAAGATATTGATGAACCAAACCGGGTGGCTGAACGCATCCAAAATCAATTAAGGCAGCCGTTTAATTTGAATGATTATGAAGTATTTACCGAGATCAGCATTGGCATTATCGTTAGCACAATGGGTTACGATCGCCCAGAAGACGTACTCAGAGATGCGGATATCGCAATGTATTATGCTAAAGCTCAAGGTAGAGGGCGTTACGAAACTTTCGATCCAGCTATGCAAACTGTTGCGATGACGCGGTTGCAGTTGGAGAACGACTTGAGAAGGGCGATCGCGCTACAAGAATTTTGCGTTCACTACCAGCCAATTGTCTCGCTTTCTACCGGGCAACTGAGTGGCTTTGAAGCTTTGGTGCGCTGGCATCACCCATCTGGCAGAGTCTACCCGCCTGCTGAGTTTATCCCTGTGGCTGAAGAAACTGGTTTGATCAATGAACTGGGGTGGTTTGTTTTGCAGGAAGCTTGTCAGCAGATCAATATTTGGCAGCAACAGTTTCCCCACACACCTCCCTTGGCGATTAATGTCAATCTTTCCCCCGTGCAGCTAAAGCAAGCAAACCTACTCAATCGAATTGAGGAGATTTTGCAGCAGACTGGCTTTCCCAGCTACCGTCTCAAACTAGAGATTACTGAAAGCTGCATTTTGGAAACAGTATCCAGGGAAGAAAAGATGTTGAAGCAGCTAAAAGCTCTAGGCCTTATGTTGTGTATCGACGACTTTGGCACGGGCTACTCTTCTTTAAGCCGCTTACACGAGTTTCCCATTGATACCTTAAAGATTGACCGCTCTTTTGTGAGCCGCATTGGGTTAGACAACAGTGGCGTAGAAATTATCCAGACAATTGTAACGCTAGCTCGCAGCCGAGGTATGGATATTGTGGCAGAAGGCATAGAAACGCCAGCACAGCTACAGAAACTGCGAGAGTTGGGGTGTGAGTTGGGGCAAGGATATTTATTTTCTAAGCCTGTAGACAGCTTCAAGGCCACCGAATTATTAGGCTTAAAAGTAGGGCTAGCAAGCTTGCCTGACATCTAGTTTGCCTCGTTGACACTCCCCGGTCTAAAGACACGGGGATTCTTAAGGAGAAACTTTGGGGGATGAATCCGCCCAAAGTTTGATTCTTAAAGGGTTAGTCAGCAACCCCCTACCCACTCGCTCAATAATTGAAATTGAGTCTATGGCTACTTTTGATTTTCGGATGATATTTGCCGCGCCATTAACATCTGCATTGATTAACAACCCAGTGCTAGAACGGTAAAGACCTCGTTTAATTCTTTTGCCTGATGGTTGCCAATTGTCGGGTTTTTCACCAACTTTCACTGGCAACAAATCTCGATCTAAAAAGCTGGCTTTTGATGTGTAGGATTCGTCTTGCTCTACAAATCGCCAACCCCTTAAGTCACACTCTTGCATGAGCCTATCTTTAACTTTAGCTGTCGGTATTTGGACAAAGTTCTGGTTAGTCTTACCTCCCATATTGACTTCTTGTTTCTGTCCTTTATTCCAACCAAAGACTAGGACGTTAATTTGGTGATCTTCACAATAATCTATGATGGTTCTAACTGCTTTATTGACGGCATCTCTCATCCTTCTGGCGCGAGTTTCTGACAACTGTTGCAGTCTATGAGATGAAAAACCTTTAGGTAGCTTACATTGATCATGTACTGATTGTACCCGTGCTTTTTCCTTGTTAAACCATTGGTTCCAAGACTTCAATTTGTGACCCTCAATAATAAATGGCTTGCCATTACTATAAGTGCAAGTTAACCAGTTATTGATGCCATGATCAATACCTAAAATTCCCGTTACTTCCAAGCTACAGCTAGGGGCTTGTTTGGTTAGACTTTCGTGTACAAATTCGACCCAAACCTTGCCATTTCTAGGGATTAGTCGAAGTTCTTTAATCTGGCAATCTTTCAAGCGTTCCGGTAAAGTCACCCAGAGAGCATCTGTCCCAAAGTGTTCTTTCCCTTTAGTTCCCAGAGGTAATCTCACCCGATTACCGACTACTTTCAAGGCTTGCCCAGGGTATGAAACTTGGTACATTGCTCCCTTGGTTCTGTACTTGGGCAATCTCGGTTTTTGATTAAGTTCTCCTTTCTTGGCTAACCTTTCTAAGGCTCGGAAAGAGCTAAAGGATTCAGCAACAGATTTGAGGGATTGTTGAGCCACTTGCGAGTAAAGTAAACCGTAATTCTCGTTGGGTTTGGCAATTTTGTACAGGTCTGGGTATTTAATTGCGCCTTGGTCTTTGAAGTACCGTTGCCGACTTTCGTAAGTGCCGACATTAAACAGATTGTTTGACCATCTTAAGATTTGCTCGACAATGGTTTTGTCAAGTCCCTTTAAATGCCAAACATCTTTTTGCACTGCATACATTAATTTCAACCTCCTTTGATTAATTGTACTATATTTAGAAATATCTAACTGGGAGACTAAAGTCTCCCTCGCCCTTTCATCCCTGGACTAAAGTCGCAGGGTTTTCAGGGTATTTCTTATAAAATTTACCTCATGCCCGAACGTTGATTTTTAGGAATTCCTAACGGGTTCATGCTCAGTAACACAGAATTTCCGATATTTTGATTCACCAGAAAACGAGCGAGAAGCCCCTGGCTTTAGACATGGGGAGGAAAGCGGCTGCGACTTCAGTCGCCTTGAATTAAAATCCATAGGAATAGCCATCTTTTTTGTGAATAGATTTGCAATATTTATGACTAATTCCTGCTACTCTTCCCGTCGTTGTGGCGATGTCGAACGAACCGGATGCGCGGCAAAGAATTCGTCCCACATAGGTGCCGACCTTCTTGCCTGCTGTGACGGTAGCGCTGACCATATCGCCAGTTTGAAAACCGAAATGGATTTGCTTTCTCGACTTGTGACGAATTGGGAAGCCAAACTTATCTGTGCCGCACATTTGTCGAGTACCGTGTCCTGCTGCCTTAATTAGCAGCGGTTGAGAAGTCAGCACTTTTAATTCTTCGACTTTGCCTACACAAGCAGCATCTAACCAGTGAGTTTTAGCTAAATTTAATCGAGTGCGGTTGAACTTTGTTAGACCACCACTGCCTGTAGAAACAAGCAAGCCATTCATACGAAGTCGGTTAAATAACGCCCAGCGAGTTGAATTGACTGCTGCTGCGTCTTTTAAAGACCGCTTTGCTTGAGATAGAATTCGCTTCAAAATCTCTGGCTTTTTGGAGATGAATTGCTCAATATCTTGAGTTCCCTTCCGAGTATTACAATTTTCGCAAGCAAGGCAAAGATTAGAAATACGATTAGATCCGCCTTTGGCTTTGGGATGAATGTGTTCGACTTGTAGCGGTGTATCCGTAACTCCACAATACGCGCACTTCCTATCCCATTTATTCAACAAGTATTCGCGGATTTCGTAACCACATAAAACGCCTTGCTGGTACTCCAGTCCACTAATTTCTGGATTTTCTAGTCGTTGTAAGTCGAATCGCACAAGTTCTTGAGCAATAGAACTAATGGGAGCGACTTTCATTAATCTAGTTACCCATGTCAGGATTGTTTCGACACGATGTTGCAAGCTTGGAGCCAGCCATCCTTTAGGGCAAGTTCTATTTAGAAATCTAGCCTTTCGATAACGAGTATGGCGATTTCTCCTGCCTCTACGCAGTGAACGGCGAGACTCCAAACAGGCTTTAATTGATTGACCTCGGTGAGTTAGTTCTGCACCAAAGATTACGTTTTCTCCTTCGACTAATGCAATGCCCGTGGTTTTGGAGCCAGGATCTATTTTAAGAGTGATGGGTTGTTGGGATACCGTTACCTCTACTTTGAGAATTAGCGTGAATGGATACCTTTTGAAAACAGCAGCTTTGCCAGTGGTTAGCAATTTACGAGCCATTCCTGGGCGGATTGGATTGAGCGGTCGTTTTTGGGTATCAAGTACAAAAACGAAATTAGACATAAAGTCCTCCATTGCTGGGTAAAGTTCGCTTCGAGAATGTTTTATGAGCTTGTTGTGTCAAAAGCACTGGTTTAACCCCGTTAAGCCTGTTTAACTTTTGGCGATAGAGCGGAAAACTAGCGTCGCATTCTCCGGTATCATGACTCAAAAAACGGAGGTCTAATCCTGTCTCTGGTAAGGTTCGAGCTTTCTTCTTGAACCGCTCGGAACGAGCCGGACTTCCCAAAAGCCCCCGCTTTTAAGCGTGGGGTTCCTTACTATTGTCTCGGACGATCGACTTCGAGTCGCACTCTTGCAGTGTATGCTGCCCGTTGGGGGGTGCGGAATCTGGGATTGGGCGGATTTGGCATCAAAAGCTCTCTAACGCCACACTCGCCTTAAATTCAACACAAATCCTGGCAATACATCTTCCCCGGATAACTCGGTTGGATTAATTAATATTTCTACTTCTGTCTGTTGTCTGTAAATCTCTACCCGTTGGTTTTGCGGGTCAATTAACCAGCCCAATCTCGCACCATTGTCAATATATTCTCGCATCTTGGTTTGGAGGGTGGAGAGACTGTCAGATGCCGAGCGCAATTCTACCACAAAGTCGGGACACAGGGGAACGAAGCCTTTACGTTCTTTTGCAGTTAATGCTTCCCAGCGAGTTCTACTCACCCAAGAAGCATCGGGAGAACGGCGAGCACCATTGGGGAGGATGAATCCAGTAGAAGAGTCAAAGCCTTCTCCTAAATCTTCGTTTGCTTCGCACCAGCGATCAACTTGCCCGCTGATACTGAGGTTGCGGCTTCCTGATTCTCCTCCTGTGGGTGGATTCACTATTAATTCTCCTTGTGATGTTCTTTCTAATCTCAAGTCGGGATTTGCCAATGCTAAAGCCTCGAATTGTTCGCAACTTACCAGCAGGGCGATCGCATTTGGCAATTCTATAGAGATGGTTTCTGGTTGAGTAATTGTTTGTACCATATTCAATTCCAGGGTTTTTTAGGTAGAAACTGGCAACAAGAAAAGAGTTAAAAACGGTATTGTGTATGGTGCGTCGCTGTGTGATTTTCAAGCTGATTAGCAGATTGTCGGTGGCGACGCACCCTACGGTATCTACAGGTTTTTGACGGAGGGTGCAATCTGTCAGATATTTTCTACAACTGTCCGAAACCTTTTTTAGGCTTATCTTTTTTCTTTTTCTTCTTCTGCTGGGCACCCATATAGCCACGGGAACCGGGCTGCATTCCGGGGCCGCCCATTCCCGGCATTCCGGGCATTCCGGGCAATCCTCCCATTCCTGTAAAGTTGCCTTGACTCATTTGCTGCATCATTGTACGCATTTTCTGGAAATCGCTCACCAGCTTTGTTACGTCGTTTTCTGCGTAGCCTGCGCCTTTGCCGATGCGGCGGCGGCGGGATGGAGAACTGGCTAAAAGTTCGGGGTTGCGGCGTTCTTCAACTGTCATCGAATTAATCATGGCTTCGGTGCGTTTTAGCTGCACTTCTCCCTGCCGCATTTGTTCGTCTGAGAGTTTGTTCATCCCCGGAATCATTTTCATGATGCCGCCGAGGGAACCCATATTTTTTAACAGTCTGGTTTGCTTGAGAAAGTCGGTAAAGTCAAACTTTGCCGTGAGCATTTTCTCTTGCATTTTTTCGGCGTCGGCGATGTCGAATTCTTCTTGCGCTTTTTCTACTAGCGTCAAGACATCGCCCATGCCGAGTATTCTCGATGCCATGCGATCGGGATAAAATGGTTGCAATGCTTCCACTTTTTCGCCGACGCCAACAAATTTAATCGGCGCGCCGGATATTTGCCGCACGGATAAAGCTGCACCGCCGCGGCTGTCGCCGTCTAATTTGGTTAAGATTGCGCCGGTAATGCCGATTTGTTCGTGAAAGGTGCGGGTTAAATTTGCTGCTTCTTGGCCGGTCATGGCATCAACAACTAACAGCGTTTCGTGGGGTTGTACTGTTTGTTTGATGCGGCCCAATTCTGCCATCATGTCTTGGTCGATTTGCAGGCGGCCTGCTGTATCGACGATGATGGTATCAATGCCGATTTGTTTGCCGTGTTCGATGCCTTGGCGGGCAATTTCTACCGGGTCAATGTCTTTGCCTAATTCAAATACGGGTACGTCGATTTGTTTGCCGAGGGTCAGCAATTGGTCGATCGCGGCTGGTCGATAAATGTCGGTTGCGACTAGCAGTGCGGTACGATTTTGTTTGCGGAGGTGCAGCGCTAGTTTGGCGGTAGCTGTGGTTTTCCCGGTTCCTTGCAAACCTGCCATCAGGATCACTGTGGGCCCGGATTCGGCGGTGGCGAGGGGTACGTTGGTTTCCCCCATGACGCGCACGAGTTCGTCGTGGACGATTTTGATGAATTGTTGGTCGGGACGGACGCCTGAAACGACTTCTGCGCCTTGTGCTTTTGCCGCTACCTCTGAGATGAAGTTTTTGACGACTTGGAGGTTGACATCGGCTTCCAGGAGGGCGCGGCGGACTTCTTTGAGCGCGTCTTGGATGTTGGACTCGGAGATTTTATTTTGTCCGCGCAGTTTTTTCCAGGTGGATTCGAGTCGATCGGCAAGGGCTTCAAACATAGGGCATTGTTGGCTAGTCAGTCTTTTTAATTTTAAGGCTAAATGGGGATGTTTGGATTAATGTTTTGCTAATTTTTCAATAATCCTTTCAGGGCGGGCTAGAAGCCCACCCCACAAGCAAATTATTCATGTGTTGTGGAACAGGCATCTTGCCTGTTCCTAAAACTGCTATAAGATGTGACTTTTTACGCGGATTGATGCTGAAACTACTTCAAATTCATGTAGTAGGGTACGTTTTGACAAACCCTACTTTCTGAAATATGATTAAACTATTTCCGTCACCTTGCCACAATTTTAATGTCTGCTTATGCCCAAAAAGATTCGAGAACTCAAAACCCTGCTGCTAAAAGCTGGGTTTACTTATCGTTCGGCCAAAGGCAGCCATACAAGATGGGTTCATCCTTTACTACTATCATGAACCAATTACTATTGCTGGAAATGATGGCGATGATGCGAAACTGTATTTAGAGAGAGAAGTTAATCGAAAAATTGGAATATTGAAAGCAATTGAAGAAGAGGAACCTGAATCATGAAATTACCTTATATAATTGTTATTCAATGGTCGGATGAAGATAACTGCTACCTAGTTCACTTACCTGATTTTCCATCTCAGCAGTTCCACACTCATGGAGATACCTACGAAGAAGCTTTGCAGAATGCAGTAGAGGTATTAGAGCTTTTAGTTGAAGAATATCAGGTAGATGGTAAATCTCTCCCTGAACCTAAAACTCTAGTAGAAAACTTGCTGTTTGCTTGATTATTGATTTGAAGCGATCGCCCTTCCCAAAAAAACAGGCGATCGCTCTTTTATTTAGATGGGGATAGTTTTTATAATTGGATGTTTTGAAGTTATTTGATGTTGGTTTTTATGTATTCTGCGATCGCCGGTTGGAGTTGGAATAGGGTGCGATCGCCCTTTTGGACTTTTTCGATTAATAACCTCCGTCTCAAGGATTCGACGGCTTTGAGGAAGTCTGAAGGGGATAATTCCAGAAGGGCTGGCTTTTTGGAGATTTCGACTGCTTTGATTTGATTTGCCAACCAGGACATTACTTGTTTTTCGGAGTCTGACAAGCGCTGAAAATGTTTGTGCAATAAATATTCTAAGTCTCCTAAAACTAGGCTATCATAGGATAAAAATTCAGAAATATTGCCGCTAAACAAGTCGTGAATTGCAGCGGCTACGGTATTTAACCACAAGGGATTTCCTCGGTAAATGTCTATCAATTTTGACCAGTTTTCAGATTCAATTAAACCTTTTTCTGTGAATATTTCTCGCGCTGGTTCGCCTAAACCATTGAGTTGCAATGTTTGACAATTTTTCTGGTGACTTTCTAATGCTGCAATTTCCCTGGGTTTTTCCCAACTAATCAAAACGATGCAACTGTTGTGACATGATTCTGCTATTTGTTTGAAGAAAGTGCCATAGTTTTCATAGCCTGGTTTGTAGTTTCCTGCTAGTTGTTGGCTGCTAAAGATTGTTTGCACATCATCGAGGATGATGAGACAGCGGTGCGATCGCAAATATTGTAGGGGCAATCCCCCCGTGGTTGCCCTTTCTTCGGGGGCGGCGATCGCCCTTTCTTCGGGGGCGGGCACGGGGGCACCGCCCTTACAGAATTGAATTAAGTCGGTTTGGAGTGTTTGGAGGGGTGGCGCGTCGCGGAGGCTTCGCCAGATTATACAGTCAAATTCATATTCAATGTGTTGGATTAGTTGCAGGGCGATCGCACTTTTGCCACTTCCGCTTAATCCTAAGATGCTGATGAGACGGGTGCGGTTTTCCAAAATCCATTGTTTGAGGGTGGATAGTTCGGATGTGCGATCGAAAAAGGTCGAGATTTCTGGTGCTTCGTCTAAGTCGATGCGGGGCTGTTTTGCTGTTGGTTGGGGGTTTTGAGGTGTTTTGGGCGATCGCACTTTTTCACGACAAACGTTAAAGTTATTATTGACTGTGACATTCTCGCCCACTTTAATATTATCGCCAACTATAGCTAATTGATAATTATAAATTTTTTCCTTCTCTAATACAGTCCTAAAATTTGCTTTAGTAATATTTTTTCCTAATCCTTTAGAAAGTATTTTCCAAAGTTGCGATCCGACATTTCTGACATGACTTGGACTTGAGTAAACTTCTTGAGCAATTTGCGTGTAAGCTGTGTCTTGTAAAGTTCCCCGCAGAATAGCTTCTTGCACGTAATCTAAATGCTTTCCCGTCTTAGCAAAAATTAGCTCATCTGCCAGTGTCAAAACTTCGGCAATATCCATAGATTAGGGAGAAGCTGGAGTTTACGCGATTCATTATACCTGACATTTCGTACACTTGTGACATTTTTGATGTTGTCATCTATCTAAAGTCAGGACTTTTCCTACACAGCTCATCCTTTATATTAATTGATTAAGGTATTGGCAGGATATTTATATGAAGCGAGTTCGGTGGCTCAGCGGTTTGTTGTCGGCTGGGGTGTTGTCTTTTAGTTTAGCGACTGTTGGGGCACAAGTGGCACAGGCCCAGCGGCCCATTCCTTGGACTGACCTAAAATGCCAAGTTAAAGGTTGGCAGCGATCCATGTTCGAGGATATTGTGGTAAGTAGAGAAATATACACCAGTATGTTGCGGATTTTTCCTGGTACCAGTTTTACCTGCAAGCTTCCCGGTGGTCGTGCCTTTCTCGAATTACAATTTGCAATTCCTGATAAGGAAAGGAAAGCCCCAATAAAAGTAGATGTTTATGTAGATGGAAATCACCTTAAATCCCTCACAGGTGAAAAAGGTAAAGTACATACAATGTTAGTCGATGTCAGTAATGGCAAAAGTTTATCAATAGACGTAGATTGTGCTGCTGCGACAGATTGCCTTAGTGTGAGTAGTGGGCCTTTTAGTAGTATCTTAGATGGTTATAACTTCATTAAATTTCAAGTTGTACCGGGGGCAAGCTCTCCAGGGAGAAGATAAATTATGAGTCTTAGCCGCCGTCAATTTAATCGTATCACTATCTGGGGTGGAGCTTCTTTTGCTGCTTCCGCAACATCAGGCATCTTTTTCCCCAAACCTGCCGAAGCTTATTCCCTAGAATTTCCGATTAGTGCTTTATCAGCCGATCGCGTTTTCAATGGTATTCAAAAATATTGTGGAGCGCAAGCTATCCCTGGTGTTCTCTCACCAATCTTACAAGGCAAGACTAATGTTAGCAGTAAAATAGATGCAAGTGCCGCTAACGTTATTCGCACTGCAGACCAAGAATTTGTAGATCGAAATTTTACCACCAAAAGAACCGAATTAGCTTTAGCAGGGGAAGGTATTAAGGAAAATAGAACTATCAGTCGTTTATGGGGTAGGCAAAGACAGGATAACTTTGGGCCTAATGTTGGTTTTGGCTTCGTGGAAAAAGTTAACGATCAATATAGCGATGCCAAAATTTCTGGGCCGACAATGTGCGCTATTCATAACGCTCAAAAAGTCTTAGCCGACCAACGATTAACACCTCCAGAAATCGCAGCTTCGGTATTGCCAACTCGATCAAGAGTGAATGATTGGGGTACTTGGGGAGGGGATGCGGATGCGTCTGCTGGGAGGAATCCCGGTGCTGTTTTTGCTCAATACGGTACAGCGGCGGGGACGGTGACATCTCGCTACGATTTAGTTGAACCGGGGCCGAGAGGTTTTGGGCGGGTTGAGTATACTATTGAAGCGGAAAATCAGCCTCGGCGGGTGATTTTGGTGACGGTGAGGTTTTAGGGAGAAATCAGCATTACGAAAATCCTGTAGGGGCGGGTTCGCCAAGATTTCTAATTCACATCCAAGGTATTTATAAACCCGCCCCCACCCACGAATAGGGCCGGGGCGGGTTTATTTGGCCTGTTTGTTTGTGTCAAATATTGTTGGTAAACCCGCCCCTACCTTATGGATGGGGCGGGGCGGGTTTATTTTACCCCACACTCCGCACTTCAATAGCACTACATAGTATAGTACATTGCTAGGCCCGAATGAATAAGTAAAAATACTTAGGAAATTTGAGGTCAAAAAGTGAG
>NZ_JAUBPT010000148.1:0-15826 GCF_036700905.1 Microcoleus sp. S13_C3
TCCCGCCCGTCCTTTTTGGACGGGCGGGACGCCCATCCCACTTTCAAGAGTGGAAGTTATTTAATTCTCATTCCTTAACGGCTATCAAGATGGAACTTTTAAACCTACGCAGCCCGTCACCCGCGCTGAATTGATGGGGGTGCGCCATCGAGGGGCGGAATTTAGTTTTTCGGCGGGAATGCAGCCGAATTTAGTTGCTAAAGAGCCGTCTAAAACTTTTTCAGACATTCAGAATTATTGGGCTGCTTCTATTATTACTCAAATGTATTCTTATTGTTCTGTTGCTGCCGCTATTAACGAAATGGGCTCGGTTTGCTTGCGATAATTTTGCAAAACGGAATTACGCGGCGGCTACTTTGCGGATGCTGAAATGCGTTAACGCTTAGTAGGATTATTGTAGGGTGCGTCACGGAAGCGAATGCAAAATAATTGGGATTTTCCCAAGTGACTCACCCTACCTGATAATAGTACGTCACAGGAGGAAGTACAAAATAATGGGTGTTTTCTAAAGAGACGGGCCCTATATTAAGTGGACATTTGTCAACTGTCAAGTGTCAACTGTCAACTGTCAACTGTTTACGCTACACCATAATCAGTATACGGCCGTTTGTATGGCGGTTGCAATCCCAAAACAATATCCTCTCTCGGTACTCCCATTGCAACTAATTCCTCCGCAGGATTTTCCTCGGTCAAATTTTGTTGAAGCCAGATTTTTCCATCTTTGATGTCAATGTGAATGAAGGTTTGATAAATCCGGGTTAAGTGTTCCCAGCCGACATTCATCCACTGATAATGATCTCGTTCTGTGTCGCAGATAAGTTGCACTTCGACTTCATCATTGGAAACATCATCTTCGGCATAACGGCTCATTAATGTCTGAACGTACTGACGATATTGAGCTAGTTTGTCCATTGCACAATTACCTCATTTGTTGGTTAATACTTATATGTTACACTATTGTCAAGAACGGGCTCTCCGGCCCGTTCCACAATAAAATCCAGTTTTGTGGAATGGGCCGGAGAGCCCGTTCCTAAACAAGTAATTGAGAAGGGTGCAAGATATCAGTTAATCAGGAATTGAGTCCTCAATACAAACCAATTCGTAATTTGTTGGTTAATACTTAGGATCGTCAATTAAATAATTTCCCTTTTTTCTTGTGGGATGGGCGTCCCGCCCGCCCAGAAAGGACGGGCGGGACGCCCATCCCACAACAAACAGGAAAAGTGGATTTTATTTAATTCTCATTCCTTATATGTTACACTATTGTCAAGAACGGGCTCTCCGGCCCGTTCCACAATAAAATTAAGTTTTGTGGAACGGGCCGGAGAGCCCGTTCCTAAACAAGTAATTGAGAAGGGTGCAAGATATCAGTTAATCAGGACTAAAGTCCTCAATACAAACCAGTTAGTAATCAGGACTTTAGTCCTCATTATATCGTTTACTTGGGTTTCTTCTTAGATGGCTTTTTAGGAGTTTTCTGGACGGGGATTGTCTCTGATTCTTGCTGTGCGATGTCGGGGGTTAATTTGCACAAGTCATTTAAGGAAAGTTTTTGTTGCGATTCAAGTTCGTTGAGTCTGTTTGAAGCGGTTTCTAATATTTGTTTTCCCTGTCTGGCTTGAATAGTAGTTTTATTTTCGATCGCATCTAACAACACAAAAATCGAAACTGTTTGCCAAATATCTAAATCGTCGCCGACGACATCGCAAGCAGAGACAATTTTGCCGTTTTGTGGGGCATGAATTCCTAAGCCGGAATCTTGAATTAACGGCTGGATTTCTGCTAGACTTAAATTCGCAAGGTCGCTAATTTTATGTTCGAGCGATACTAAATCTGCTAAATCGGGTAAGTTGACCGATTCTGCGGCTAAAGCATCGAATTTAAAGGTAAGAGTTTGATTCAGCGGATCGGAAATGGCATAAAGTGATTGAATTTGCGATCGACTAACCGCACCTTTAGCGAAAAAATCTCTACCTTGCGGGGCGATCGCAATTTTCCCATTTTCAGCCACCTCCAAGCTTTCCAAACTAACCAGAGTCGCCGCCGTAGTCTTCACAAAAATCTCGTCTAACCCCAGCAAATCCGCCAACTCCTTCAAAGTTGGCGCAGGTTCAAACTCAACACCCGCCCGCAAAATAAACTCTTCCAACACGTTAAACTGGCGCGGTTCGCTAACCGCCACCTCCAGCGGAGTTTGGCGGATTGCAAAGCGGAATTGACGCGCCGCCAACACAGACAAACCCGGATTTTGTTGCTCAATTTGTTCGGCTAGCGAACTTAAATTTGAGTCTATTGGTTTAGTTGAGGACGCTAGAAACATCTACAAAGCCTCCGCAGTGACGCACCGTTTTTGAAACTTCCTGATACATTTTTCCCACTGTACCTGTTTGTTGGGTAAATAAATCGTGACAGCCGACAACTACCAGCAATTCTTGAGCGCGGGAAAATGCCACATTCACCCGTTCCGGTTCCTTAGCAAATCCAATATCGCCCCTAACATTATTGCACACTGTGCTGACAATAATTACAGGTCTTTCCATGCCTTGAAATATGTCAACCGTACCAGTGCGGATGCTCAAAGCAGGGAATCTTTCGCCTTCAATTCTGTCTTTAATTGCATTTAATTGAGCAGCATAAAAAGTGATGATTCCGATTTCTTTCGGTGGTTCACCGTCGGCAACTTTGGGCTGCCAAGCTATCTCCATTTGTTCGCACAAACGCTCGATCGCATCAATCTCCTTGACATTCAACCGCGAAGTACCCTGTTTTTCCTCTTCAAACCCTTGTGCCACGGGCGTTTTCACCCACAGAATGTGATTATTCTCCTGAATGATTCTACCTGCGAGGTTGTGGGCGCGCTTGGTGTCTGCTTCCTGAATGCCACAGTTGAGCTTTTGCTGGTAAAACTGATTGATTGCGCCCATAATTTGTGGGTGCATTCGGTATTGAGTTGTCAGCATTTTTTTGATGCTGTCGCTGGCAGTTTCAAACAATACTTTGAACAAAGATTCTTTTATGAAGCTAAGTTCGTCTCCGGTACAGCCGATGTCTTCGGCAATATCGTCGATCGTACTTTGATTAAACATCGGCGGCAATTGTCGGTGATCGCCCACTAATACTAACTTTCTGCCTTTCAAAGCGGGAATTAATAACTCTGGGGGAGTGCATTTGCTAACTTCGTCAATGATGACTGCATCAAAGCTGGGAAAGTTTTTAGTAAAATCGAAGCTAGCAGCCTGCACGCAAGTAATGCCGATTACGTTGGCATTGTCAATATAAATTTGCTTTAAATCGTTGCGGTCTTTTTCTGATGGATTGCGGAGTTTTTGAATCCAATCTGTCACAAACGTTTGAGAGCGATTTAGTGCTGTTTCTTCTTGTTCTAATTTCCGCTGCCAACTTTTGAAGAGACGCTTAATTTTGTTTAAAAAAGCTACGCTGAATAATCCTGTATTCGGAACTTCTGGCTGGTATTGAGTCGGGATAGTTTGCCATGCTGACTCCCACCAATTTCTCTCGACAAGTAATGCTGCTGTTGGTTGCTGCTGTTGCAGTTGAGCATTAATTTCGCTCAATTCTGCTTGTAGTTGAGCGAGTTGCTGCTGCGAAGTTGCAGCCGCAATTTGCAGCGGGGATAAATGCTCGTCAAGAGTGTTTTTGATTGTCTCCAAAACCCCAAAAGGGTCTAAGTCAGCAATTGATTTGTCAAGCTGAATCAGGCTTGCTTTCCAAGCCTCAACTTGCTTGACAAACTGCTGCGGTTGCTCCCAAATATTCGATTTTTGGGCGAGATATTGTTCGGCTAAAATTCGCAATTTTTCAGGTACGTTTGGCTGGTGGACAATTGCTTGCAACAAATTAGTAACTTCGCTAATTTTTAAGTTTGCCTCTTGCTGCGCTGTTTCTACCTGAAGTTTAGCGGCGGATATTTGCTGCTGGTTCAAGGTTTGACCGATTTTATCTAATAATTGTTGCTGTTTTATAAGCTGCTGTTCGGTTTCGGTTTTCAGGGGAACCACGCACTGACGGGCATTTGCGAGGATACTGTGCAGCAATTCTTTGACTAGGCGATCGAAGGTAGCCTGGATATTATTTGGCTGCAAGGATTGACTGTAAAATTGTTGAATGCTACCTAAGAAAGTGCGAGCTTTTTCGATGATAAATTTGCGCTGACTTTGGCTGACTTGCGAGTAGCTGGCGAAGTCTTTGGCTAGTTGTTGCCACTGTGTACGATCGCCCGCAGAGAGCACGATCGGCGTTTGGCTCAAATTTAGGTGCAAAAACTCGCTAAACCGGAACTGTTGCCCTTGTAGATCCTTAAAACCTGCGCTTTCTTCGTGGGATATCGCCTTTTGCAACCGATCCAAATCGGGCAAATTGATTTTGCATTTGGGCGGCACGATCGGCAATTTGAGCGATCGGGCAATTTTCAGCAATCCTGCGGGCAATTCTACCATATCATCCGTGAGCATTGCGCCCGTTTCCCAGCAAGTTTTCACGACTTCATAAAGTCCCGTATCCGCTGTCTCAATCCACTGTGCAACGGCGACGACAACGGCTGCAATTTCCGCTTTTCGCAGTTCCAAATTCTTGATTTTCTGTTCGAGATTGTGGCGGTGTGTCTGATTTTGCCGATCGCCCAATTCGAGTTGATTCACAGCATCCGACATCTGCCGCGACACCCGCAACGACTCTGCAACCGCCGACATAGCGTGACAAACATCATCAGCGCGATCGAATGCCCTCTTAAATTCCGATAGTTGCGCTGCTACAGTTTCCTGCAGCCAAACAGCAATCCCAAACGCGCCGCAAGCAGGGCGATCGAAGCCTATTTGAATAGCATTGCTAGTGGCAATCCGCACATTGGCCATAAAGTTTTCTACTAAAACATTGCCTTCTGAATAGGGTTTTAGTCTGGGCATAAACTCGGCAACTTCTGGAGATTCCCAGTTGACATTAGGCGCATCCAGCAGATTTTCTAACCCACTAACTAGAGGTTCAATCTCGCTTTTTTCGGTTAAAATCCGTTCATACTCTACTGCTAGCTGGCTGCACTTTTCCTCAATACTTGCTTTACTGTCGTGCAGGTGTTTTAGTTCATTAAAAAAATCTCTCTCTGCGGCACAGTAGGCAGTAAATCGCTCTGATTCTGCCACCAACTGCCGCAAAGATTTGACATTAGTCAGGCGCTGCGAGAGCTTTTGTTCGCAGTCTGTCGCCGTATTTTGCAGCCAAGTGCCGATCGCATTTTCCTCCAAAAACGGCTGCCCTTCTTCCTGCACCTTATGAGCTTTTCCCTTCCGCAAAGCCCGAATCGCCGGATTGTGAACTAACCGACTCAAAGCATTGTCTACAGCCAAATTTGCTTGCGAAGCAATTAGGGTTTTGCCGCCCTGACGAGCAATTTGATAGCAAATCTCCGCAATCACAGTCGTTTTGCCCGTTCCCGGCGGGCCTTGAATCAAAATTAAATCCCGCGCCGAAAGCACGGTTTCTACGGCGGCAAGTTGATCGTCATTAGCATTGCGATTTAATAAGTTTTCCCGATCCAATTTAATCATTTTTTCGGGCAGTCTCGCCTGAGAAGAGTCGAATAAAAACTCACTCAAATAGGGATTTTGAGCGCGCCCATCTGTCAGCATTTTTAAAGCTTTTTTCTTGCGTTCGATCTGACTGATATCGCCCGCAGCCTCAAAATACAAGAATCCTTGTTTGGGCATTTGATATCTGCCGCCCGCCATGCGAGCTCCTAAATCAACATCTAACTTAATCCGTAATTTACTATGTTCAAAGTCAACTTCAGCGATGCTACCCAATGTCTCTCCATCGCGGCTGCTTCTGCTTCCGGGCGGCGAATCAAACAGGATAATTTCTTCATTTCTGGCTTTTTTCAGCCTTTCGCGAAAGTCGCCCAATTCTAAGGGATTTTCCTCGTAGCCGTCAAGAGTTGCGGAATTACGCTCAATTTCAAAAGTGACGATTTTGAAGCCGGAACCGTAATTGTGTCCTCGGAAAGGTACACAAAATTGACGCGCTTCGGCGATGCGTTTTTCTACATTTAAAAAAGTGTGCCAAACTTTTAGTTGTTCGGTAGTTGGTATGTGTCTGTCGTCCCAAAATGGCATTTGTTGGACGCGGGCGATCGACTTTACAGGAATTGGCGATCTACTGTTAGCCAAAAGTCGCAACTGAACCGGCAAAGAATACCCATCTTTCCTCCCTCTGGGAAGCGCCACCAAACCAGCATCCAGCAGTTTTAAACCGCCAATTCCGTCTTCACAGCGTACAGTTGCTAACAACCGCAAAGTGCGATCTGCTTTTTGCAACAATTGAGGTAATTCAAAATCATCTCCATCCGTAGCAAGCAGCAATTCCCAGATTTCTTCTTCGGAAAATCTCTCATTTACCTTTTGGCGACGCACGTAGAAAAGATTGTGGGATTTGCCAGCTATCTCCGACATCAGAATTTCCGCACGTTCTTTGCATTCCCAATCGCAATATTTCCCTAAAGCCGCTTCTCCTTCTATATCCCGAATAAACTTATTAATTGTGCGATCGCCACTAAATTTATATCCCCAATCTTCTGTTACTAAAGACGGCATATTTTGATGTTAGATTTTAGATTGGATTTAAGATTAGCACATCGGAACTTGTGCCGACAGAACCGCGACATCCCAAAAAAGATTAAGGTGTGCACTGCACACCCTACGACCATCGCAAATTACCGTACAGGCAACGGGCGATCGAATTAAACAGTTGAGAATCAAAAGGGCGAACGATGGGACTTGAACCCACGAATGGTGGTACCACAAACCACTGCCTTAACCACTTGGCTACGCTCGCCGTATCAGTTTTAACTATAGCATCATATCTCAGCACAAGTCTAGGGGTAAGGCAAAAATATTTTGAAATATTTCTGAGCGTCCCTGAACCGGACAGATCGATGGTGCCTCAAGTTCCAAGCACAGTAAGACTATAGCACAATTTTCGCTCTGTGCGATCGGCCTGTGCGAGCCTCTTCGAGGGCTTCGCCAACGGCAATTATCTCGCCCCCAGCAGTCAATCGATTTTAGATTTTAGATTTTAGATTTTAGAATTGAAGCATTGACCCCACGGATAAATTGGGGGGTTCCTTTATCGGATACAGGTTTTTTATGTCTCCACGGATGAACCCGGGGGCTTGTATCCTGGATGTTTTCGGTAATGCGGCGTGGGTTCGGCAGCTCTGGCAGCGTCCCGATTCGATCCAGCGCATTAAAATAGCCTTATCAGCCCAGGCGCATCTACAGTCCAGTTTGGTAAAACTCACCTCTGGCACCATTTTTAAGAACAGGCAAGATGCCTGTTCCACAAAGAATGAATTTCTTTTAGGGTGGGCCCTTCTAGCCCGCCCCTAAAAGCCTTATTGAGAATGGTGCAACATCTCAGATGAAATGCTTGTGGGGTGTCCAGCCCGAAAAATACAACGCCAGAAGCGGGACAGTTATCAACCCTCTCTCTTCTGTCTCTTCTCTCTTCCCTATTCCTTCGCGCCGCTTCGCGTCTTCGCGGTTCGTTTAAAAAAAACTCTTTTCCGCAATCCAAAATCTAAAATCTAAAATCTAAAATCGATATGAGCTACTGTATCAACCCAGAATGTCAAAATCCTCAAAACTCCCACACCGCCAAATTTTGCTTAAACTGCGGCTTTAACCTGTTGCTGAGACAGCGATATCGCCCGATTGAACTTTTAGGTAGAGGCGGATTTGGTAAAACTTTCCTAGCAATTGATCAAGACATCCCATCTCATCCCCGCTGTGCAGTCAAGCAATTTTATTTTTACGACCGTGACCCCGAAATTTTCAACAAAGCCGTTGAATTATTTCGCCAAGAAGCCGTCCGTTTAGACGAACTCGGAAAACACCCGCAAATCCCCACATTATTAGCCTGCTTTGAACAAGAAGGTCATATTTATTTAGTTCAAGAGTTTATAGAGGGAGCGACTCTTAAACAAGAATTAGACAAGAGTGTCTACGATGAAAATCAAATTTGGCAACTGCTGCAAGACTTATTGCCCGTGCTGCAATTTATCCACGACAAGCGCGTCATTCACCGCGACATCAAACCCGAAAATATTATCCGCCGCCAGTCAGACAACAAACTCGTATTGATCGATTTCGGCATAGCCAAACTGCTGACTGATTCAGCGATACTCCGTTCAGCAACGCTCATCGGCAGTCAAGATTATGTAGCTCCCGAACAAATGCGCGGCAAAGTATTTCCTGCTAGCGACCTTTACAGTTTAGGGGTTACTTGCGTTCGCCTAATGACGCAAGTTCCTCCCTTGGATATGTACGACTGCAACAACGAGCGTTGGTGGTGGCGCGAGTTTATTCCCAAAGCCACGAGTATTAGCGATGAGTTAGGTGAAATTTTAGATAAATTGCTGCAAACTCGTCTCACTCAGCGGTACAGTTTTGCTACGGAAGTTTTGGACGATATCCAAGCAGCTTTAGATATTCGCCATCAACATTTGCTTTCGCCCAAAAAGCAGCTCATCGCTCCTGCTCTTAATAATAGCGACAACTCTGCCGATATCAACGCCATACAAACTCCTGATTCTCCGATTTTACCCACAAATGCCGTAGCCAATTCCGCAGAAACTTTCCCCTTATCTGTTACTTCAAATCTCGATCCTACCCTGATTTCTGCCCGGGGAATTAATTATACCAAACTGCGAGATTTTTTGTCAAACAAAAAGTGGAAAGAAGCCGATCGCGAAACTTGGGGCTTGATGTGTCAATCTCTTTCCCAGCAACCGGGAACTCAGCTAGAAATTAGCCAAATTTACCAGATACCCTGCGAAGATTTGCAAACAGTCGATCGCCTTTGGTTGCACTACAGTCAAGGTCGGTTTGGCTTCAGCGTCCAAAAACAAATTTACGAAAGCGTTAAGGGAGACTATATCAGATTTTGCGATCGGGTGAACTGGCAAACCTACAATTCTGCTACTACTTTAGGGCAGATTAAATTTAGTCAGCAAGCACCAATCGGACACCTCCCCTCTCGCAGTTGGGTTGGCGGCATTCAGTGGCTGCGACACCTCGATGCCCTGTCAGCAAAATTAACCGAGTGCGACAATAATCCTGCTTGTAAATTGTAATTTGGTCTACCGACTCACTAAGTAAAATTTCATATTTAAACTCTACCTGAAAGCAGAGAAATTTGTCGAGCTAGATGTATCCATCGACCGAGGCTCGGTGCGATCGCTTGTTGCACAATGGATTAAGGCGAACACAGATAAAGTCTGCGATCCTTGAGACTTTAACAACAGAACTAAAAAGAGGTACCGATCCATGTTTTTTCATAAAAAAGAATTAATGGCTGCAGTCACAGTAGACGAAGCCAACCCCCGTTTTGCCCAATTGCTGCTAGAACAGTTTGGCGGAGCAACAGGAGAACTGACAGCAGCTTTGCAATACTGGGTGCAGTCATTCCACTGTGAAAATCCAGGGATTAAGGATATGCTCCAAGATATTGCGATCGAAGAATTCAGCCACTTAGAAATGGTGGGCCAACTCATAGAAATGCACACCAAAAACGTTGACCAAACAGAAGCTTACAAAAGCACTTTGTTTGCCGTGCGCGGCATAGGCCCACACTTGTTGGACAGCCAAGGTCAAGCTTGGACAGCAGCTTATATCAACGAAGGCGGGGATGTGGTGCGCGATTTGCGCGCTGATATCGGCGCGGAAGCAGGAGCCCGCCAAACCTACGAAGAGTTGATTAAACTAGCACCGGATATGGGAACGAAAAAGACGTTGCAGTTTTTGCTGACTCGCGAAATTTCTCACACTCAAATGTTCATGAAAGCTCTGGAATCTCTCGGTAAACTCACCGATCCGATGTTCGGCAACATTCCGCCAGATAACACCGTAGATCTCTACTTTAACTTGTCCACAAATGGCAAGGATGAACGCGGCCCTTGGAACTCGGAACCTACTTTCAAATACATCGCAGATCCCGCTCCCAAAGGTTAATTTGTGAGTTGTGTAGCGTGTGTGGCTTAGAAGATTTAAGCCCAGTGTTAAGTAATTTTTAAGCCGCGCACCTTCTTTTGTAAGGTGGGCGGCTTAGAAAATTTAAGCCCACTGCGTAGGTTGGGTTGAGGAACGAAACCCAACATTTTCTCTACAATTTTCCTTAACTGAACCTTATTGATTTTTAAGCCGCGCACCCTAGGATATCGAACTTTTGTGTTGAGTATTTTTAAAGTCACGCGCCCAACGGTGTTATAATTATTTGAAATCCGGATCGAACATTAACATCAAATCCATATTGAAATTGCGATCGACCTATTTATTAGTTTCTCACGGCAGCCGTGACCCCAGACCCCAACTAGCTTTGGAAAACCTAGGTCAACTGCTGTCTCAAAAATTGGCTGACTCATTCCCCGCAGTCGCAACCGCCACCTTAGAACTCGGCCCCGCACCGCTGCACGAACAAATTTGCAGTTTTGGCGAACGTACACTGTCCCTGGGACTGACAGAATTGCAAATACTGCCTGTATTTTTATTGCCGGGAGTTCACGTCGCCGAAGACATACCGGCAGAGGTGGAAATTGCCCAACAAACTTTTGGTGACAAGCTAAAAATTGCATTGCGCCCGCATTTAGGTTCCCAGGAAGCAGGCTTAACAAAATTGGTGAAAAGCCAGATGGAAGAGGTTGCTTTTCTCCCCAATCTGCTATTGCCAAAATGGATTTTATTATCTCACGGCAGCCGTCGGCCCGGAGGTAACTCGACAGTTGAGGAAATCGCCAGCAAACTCGGTGCGCTGACAGCTTATTGGTCGGTAAAGCCGAGTTTGTCAGAGCAAATTGACAGTTTGGTTCGTGGTGGACAGCAGCAAATAGGGATTGTGCCATACTTCTTATTTAATGGAGGAATTACAGATGCGATCGCCAAAAATGTCGCACAGCTAAAGCAGCAATTTCCAGCGGCGGAACTTCATCTCGCAAATCCTCTAGGCGCAAGTGTACAATTAGCAGACTTAATTGGGAATTTAATTCAAGAATGAACCGCAGAGGCACAGAAGAGGTAAAGGAAACAAGAAAAATGTCTTTAGGAAAAGTGTATTTAGTAGGTGCGGGGCCCGGAGATCCGGGTTTAATGACTTTGAAGGGAAAAGCTCTGTTAGAGTGTGCTGATGTCGTGATTTACGACGCTTTAGTCAGCCCTCAAATTTTGGCAGCAATCAACCCCCAAGCAGAACGAATTGATGCCGGAAAACGCAAAGGGCGTCACTCGTTAATGCAGGACGAAACAACTCAGCTAATGATAGAAAAAGCTGCAGATAATGCGATCGTAGTTCGCCTCAAAGGCGGCGATCCGTTTATCTTCGGCCGCGGTGGCGAAGAAATGGAAGAGTTGGT
This sequence comes from Microcoleus sp. S13_C3, assembly GCF_036700905.1. NCBI lineage: Bacteria > Bacillati > Cyanobacteriota > Cyanophyceae > Oscillatoriales > Microcoleaceae > Microcoleus > Microcoleus sp. S13_C3. Next base: position 11,414 of record NZ_JAUBPT010000148.1, read on the forward strand.
AAAAGCTGGAGTGTCGGTAGAAGTCGTCCCCGGTGTAACTTCTGGGATTGCGGCCCCTGCTTATGCGGGAATTCCTTTAACACATCGATCGTACAGTTCCTCTGTCACCTTTGTCACCGGCCACGAATCAGCGGGAAAATATCGGCCGGAGGTAAATTGGCAGGCGATCGCCCGCGGCTCCGAAACCATTGTAGTATACATGGGAATCCACAATTTGCCTTATATTATCGGCCAGTTAACAGCAGCAGAATTAAGTGCAGAAACGCCCATAGCATTAGTGCGCTGGGGAACGCGACCGGAACAAGAAGAATTGATCGGGACTTTGGGTACAATTGTAGAGCAAGTTGAGGCGATCGGATTTGCAGCACCTGCGATCGCGGTCATCGGAAATGTTGTCAATTTGCACTCGATATTATCGGGCTGTCGGCCTGTGTCTCAGACTGTAGAATAAGCGGGATAGGAGCGATTGCTGGGAAGAGCGGTCAAGTTAATCTAGAATTATCATAAAAATTAATACGGGATGCGGGAAACTCAGCGACTTTAGTCCTGAGAGGTAAGCGACACGGGGGACTTCAGTCCCCGTGTTTTTCTTTATTTCTATTTTGGCTGAAGTATTGTATTATGTTTGAGAAGTGAGTAAGAACAAACATCTACGTGTTGAGACATCCTAGAAGGCGAGAAATTCCCGCCCCTGGAAACAACGGTCAAGTGCAAGCTTGATGACAGTATGACAGTAAAGGGCAAGCAATAGCAGGTTGTTGAGCGTACCGCATCTTGGCAAGCGTGATGGTTCAGAAAACGTTAAGACGGAAAAGTAGCTAGAAACCTAAACTTGATTTGGGTGACTAAGTAGACGGTGTTTGACCACCGTAGCGAGAATCAAACTTTAGTAATAACTAAAGCTATTCTGTCAGCAGAATCTCAGTGGCTTTAGCCCTGAGAGCGTCAAAGACCTCTCCCATAATTCTTGTGGAACAGGCAGGATGCCTGTTCAAAACCTGCTTTGTAGGAGATGTCTAGCCTTGTTCGCATCGCTTTGATCGCGTCATATCAATTCCAGTTGCATCGGAATGATTAAACCGCAGAGAACACAGAGAACACAGAGTCAGAGAAGAGAGAGTGATATTAATTCCCATGCTAACAGATTTAATATCACTCTCTCTGATTGTCTGCGATCGCCAGGACATGATATTAAGGAACAATCTGGAAGTCGCTGACTGTCAGGGACGGAGTACCGTCAAGCGTGGCAAATAGCGCACCCGTTCCTAAACCAACTTGTGCCCCATTCTGGTTGAAGAATAAGTGGCCCGTGGCGCGACTGTAAAGAATTAATCCATTGCTGGTTTCTACTTCTAAATCGCTATCGACAAAGGCAATCTGAGCAGAAGTAATTGCTCCGAATGTAGTTTGACCTAAAATAATTTTGTCTGTACTAATGGTAAAATCAGTAATGCGATCGCTCCCAAAATCACCAGCATTAAAAGCACTGTTTGATTTAAACAGAAACTGATCTTGACCAGCACCACCAGTTAGAAAGTCATTGCCTGCATTCCCTGCAAGTTGGTCGTTGCCATCGCCACCAATCAGCGTATCATTGCCATCGCCACCGGAAACACTGTCATCACCTAAGCCACCATTAAATGTGTCGTCGCCACCTCCCATATCAACAACTGAATTGGCGTAGGTTCCCAACAAGTTAATTACATCATTACCATCAAAATCTGAACTCGCAGCTTCATCGCCCTTGAGGCCGATAGAGAAGCGAAAGTCGTTCATTGTGATAGTAATGCTGTCGTTACCGATGCCGCCGATAATTTTGTAGTCGGAACTCGGTGCATCGTCGGGATTGGTGTTGTTGTCCCAAGTTTCAGCAAAGGTGATGTTGATGCTGTCATTACCAACACCGCCTTGAACATCATTTACGCCGTCGGGGTCGGTAATGGTATCGTCCCCAGTTCCGCCGAAAATGCGATCGAGATTGCCTAAACCGCCGTTGATGAGGTCATTGCCGCCCTGGCCATCAATGAAATCATCCGCGCCGTCGTCCTTGATGGTGTCGTTGCCGTCCGCGCCCATCAGTGTATCTGGATCGGGAGTACCGCTGAGAATCAAAGGGGTAATCGGGGGGTTTGTATTAGCCGGATTGACGGTGAGGTTGACCTTAGCTGTTGCCGTACCTCCTTGACTGTCGCTGACTTGATATGTTAAATAGTCCGCGCCGTGGAAGTTAGGATTGGGGGTATAAAGGATGAAATCACCGATCGCCGCGCCCGGTATGCCATTTTTCACCAAAGCCTTACCATGAGACGGATTGGTGGCAATGCTGAGAGTCAGCGGATCGCCATCTGGATCGCTGTCGTTGGACAAAACATCGATCGCAATCGCCGAGTCTTGATTGGTGATGGCACTATCTGCGATCGCGATCGGCGCCTGGTTGACCGGATTAACGGTGAGGTTAACAGTGGCTGTCGCTGTCCCCCCGTGACTGTCGTCAAGCTGATATGTAAAGCTGTCCTGACCCGTGAACTGACCGTTGGGCTGGTAAGTGATGAAGTCATCAGTCTTGTCTACCGTGCCGTTATTATTGATCTCCGCTTTCCCACCGACTCCATTGGTCAAAACTGTCAAAATCAGGGGGTCGCCGTCTGGATCGCTGTCGTTTGCCAGTATCTTAATGTTGGCGGGAGTGACTCGATCTGTGGTGGCGCTGTCATCGATCGCGATCGGCAATTTGTTGGCAAACTCGATCGTTACAGTAGCTTTCGCTATACCCCCGTGAGTATCATCGATCTGATAAGTGAAGCTATCCGCCTCCCAGAAGTCACCGTGGTGCCGATAAGTGATGAAGTCATCAGTCTTGTCCAGCGTGCCGTTATAGTTGATTTCAGCTTTGCCGCCGACTCCATTGGTCAAAACTGTCAAAATCAGAGGATCGCCGTCTGGATCGCTGTCATTTGCTAACACTGGAATATTGACAGCAGTGTCTCCGTGGCTGGTGGCCCTATCGTCGATCGCAACTGGCAATTTGTTGACTGCTTTAACTGTCACCTCAACCTTGGTAACAGCAGTACCTCCCTTACCGTCGTCGATTTGATAGAGAAATAGATCCTGCCCGCTGAAGTTGGCATTGGGAGTGTAGGTGATGGAATCGTCTTGTGGATTGTCCGGCGTACCGTTGTTGTTGACTTCTGCTTTACCGTTGCTTGCGGCCCTGAAAATGCTGAGGTTCAGGGGGTCGCCATCCGGTTCGCTGTCATTGGCGAGGACGTTTATATCGATCGCACTGCCAGCATTTACAGTCGCAGCATCGCCCTGCGCGATCGGCGATCTGTTGGGATCGACAGTCACTTCTACTTTGGTAACAGCAGTACCTCCCTTACCGTCTGCGATTTGATAGAAAAACACATCCTGTCCGCTGAAGTTGGCATTGGCGGTGTAGGTGATGAAATCGTCTTTCGGGTTGTCCGGCGTACCGTTGTGGCTGACTTCTGCTTTGCCGTTGTTTGAAGTCTTGAAAATGCTGAGAGTCAGCGGATCGCCATCGGGGTCGCTGTCGTTAGCCAAAACCTCGATATCGATCGCACTGCCAGCATTGGCGATCGCACTGTCGCCCACTGCGATCGGTAAGCGGTTGGGATCGACAGTCACCTCAACCTTGGTAACGTCCGAACCTCCCTTACCGTCGTCGATTTGATAGAGAAAGATATCAGAGTTGCTGAAGTTGTCAGCATTGGGAGTGTAGCTGAGGAAATCATCGTTGGGATTATCAGGTGTACCGTTGTTGTTGACTTCTGCTTTACCGTAGTGTGGAACACTGAAAATGCTGAGGTTGAGGGGGTCGCCATCCGGTTCGCTGTCATTGGCGAGGACGTTAATCTCGATCGCGCTGCCAGCATTTACACTCGCAGCATCGCCGACTGCGATCGGCGATCTGTTGGGCTCGACAGTCACTTGTACTTTGGTAACAGCAGTACCTCCCTTACCGTCTGCGATTTGATAGAGAAACACATCCTGCCCGCTGAAGTTGGCATTGGCGGTGTAGGTGATGAAATCGTCTTTCGGGTTGTCCGGCGTACCGTTGTGGCTGACTTCTGCTTTGCCGTTGTTGGAAGTCTGGACAATGCTGAGAGTCAGCGGATCGCCGTCGGGGTCGCTGTCGTTAGCCAAAACCTCGATATCGATCGCACTGCCAGCATTTACAGTCGCAGTGTCGCCAAGTGCGATCAGCGACTGGTTTGCGATCGGGAGAGGGGGTAGTGAGAGTGAGGGAGTGGGCGGGAGTGAGGGAGATGGTGTCGGTGTCGGAGTGGGCGGGAATGACGGAGTGGGAAATGTCGTCGGAGTGGGCGGGAATGACGGAGTGGGAAATGTCGTCGGAGTGGGCGGGAATGACGGAGTGGGAAATGTCGTCGG
>NZ_JAUBPT010000148.1:15926-20366 GCF_036700905.1 Microcoleus sp. S13_C3
AGTGGGCGGGAATGACGGAGTGGGAAATGTCGGCGGAGTGGGCGGGAATGACGGAGTGGGAAATGTCGGCGGAGTGGGCGGGAATGACGGAGTGGGAAATGTCGTCGGAGTGGGCGGGAATGACGGAGTGGGAGAGGGTGTCGGATTGGGAGAGGGTGTCGGAGTGGGTGCCGCATAAGTCAAGTTGACATTAGCTGTTGCTGTAGCCCCTTGACCGTCACTGACTTGATAGCTGAAGCTCTCTGTGCCACCATTAAATCCGAGATTGCGAGTATAAGTAATAAAATCATCATTGGGATTGTCCGGCGTGTTGTTATTATTAACGACTGCCGTTCCATTCACCGGATTGGTAACAATGCCGATCGTCAGAGGGTCGCCATCCGGGTCGCTGTCGTTGGACAGGACGTTAATATGGACTGGATTTCTGCGATCGGCGATCGCGCTGTCGTTGACTGCTACAGGCGATTGGTTGGCGATCGCAAATCCTGGGGAAAATTCCGAGGTATTATTAGCAGGATCGATCGCCGTTGCGGTAATAAATTGACCGATAGGTAGGGAACTGCCATAGGTATAGGCGAAACTATTTTTACCGCTACTGTCCGTAGTAACAATCGTAGAACCGAGGAAGGTTTTGCCTTCGCCAAAGCCTGTCGAATCGAGACTGGAGTTAGCAAATAATTCCAGCCGAAACGTGCGATCGGGAGTGCTGTTGAGAGCGCCTTTGATCTCAGCCTTCTTGCCATTGGAGTGGGCAAAAGTGATGACGGGAAAGTTTTGCAGGTTGTTAGCACCCGTGTCAGTATCGTTTAGATCGTTAGGGCTTACTCCCTTATTTGCTAAGTCAATGCCCAAACCATTATTGTTGAAAATACTATTGCCTAAAATCCCATTATTCGTACCAGAGATAACAGCAACTCCAGCTAAATTGTTGTAAGCGATCGTATTTCCAGTTCCCGGTTCGATACCGCCGATCGTATTCTTAGCAGCACCATCTTCGATCGAGATACCGCTGCCTAGATTGCCCGCAGCAGTGACTCCATCTGCTTGGATGCCGATGTAATTGCCTTGAATTTGGTTGTTAACAGCATTGCTGCCAGCGATCTTGATGCCATTAAGAATATTGCCAGAGATAATGTTGCGCTGACTGGGATTCGTGCCTCCAATCATGTTCGAGCCAGCATTCAGATAAATGCCACTCAATCTATTACCTAGGGCTGCAACACCCGCAGCATTCGTACCAATAAAGTTGCCGACTATTGTCGTGATTTTCTCGATCGCGTTTAAGTTACTGTTAATCGCGATTCCGTTTCCTAGATTGGCAGAAATTACATTGCGTTCTGCAGCATCATTAAATCCGTCGCCGTTGGTGCCGATGCGATTTTCGGTTCCGGCGGTGCGATCGATTAAGATACCATCTCCACTGTTACCGCGAGCGAAATTGCCACTTAAATCGGTGCCGATATAGTTGCCATAAATCCAGTTTTGGGCGGCACTATTCGATAGCTTAATGCCAGCAACTCCGTTTAATGATTGAGATGAAAATCTGTTAATTGCCAGCCCTCGAATAACAGAATTGCTTGCCTGAATGTCAAGTCCTACAGGTGAATTCGATGCCACACCATTGAGTTCAATTCGCGGCGCGCCTTGGAATCCGGGGCCGCCTTGACTCCAGCCATCGATTGTGACGGCATCTGTAATTGCCGGCAAAGCAGATGCGAGGTTGATAGTTTGAGGAAGGTTAAAGGCGATCGGGATCTGGATCGGACTCTGGAAGGGTAAGCGCGGAATCTGGATGAAAGTGGTAATTTGGAATGCGATCGTATCTGCACCCGGACGATTGTTGGCATTCAGCATTGCCTGTCGCAACGAACCAGGCCCGCTGTCATTAGTATTTGTTACCAAAAAAGTCACCCCAATATCTGGCAGGATGCTGACAGTAGCAATATTGCTGTTTGCGGTGCCGTCGCTGAGGCGATAGGTGAAGCTGTCGCCGTTGAAGTTCGCACCGGCAGTGTAGGTAATGAAATCATCGTTGGGATTGTTCGGCGTGCCGTTGTTGTTTGCAACTGCCGTCCCCTTGGTGGGATTCGCGACTAGACTGATGGTCAAAGGGTTGCCATCCGGATCGATGTCGTTGGAGAGAACATCAATCTTGACTGGAATGTTAGCAGAAGTTATCGCGCTGTCATTTTCCGCTACAGGAGGCTGGTTGGCGATCGGAGTTTTCACGTTGATGTTACCAAAAACATCGTTTCCATCCGTAGCAGTTACCCCAGCATTCGCAGCGCTGTTGCCACTGAAAGTTGGTAGCGCCCCAATAGCTGTCACCGTGGGAGTCGCAGCCACCCCTGCCACACTGGCAAGGTTGGGAGTAACGGCAAATATTGCGCCGCCCTTCCCCTGACCATTTGCGCCTGACATGGCGTTAGAAGATGGAATACCGCCCAACCCACCTGTTGCCGTATTGTTGAGAAACTTGCTGTTGACTGAGGTAAGAGAACCGCTGCGAATAAAAATCGCACCCCCCAGTCCGGCGCCGCCCCCTCCTCCACCAAAATTATTATTTAAGTCGCCATTGCCGCCGCCACCGCCGTTACCGCCGAAAGTTCCCCCGCTACCGGGAAAGCCGCCAGAACCAGATAGACTGAAACCGCCCCCGCCACCACCGCCACCAAAGCCGCCACTGCCGCCTCTGCCACCATAGCTAAATAGGCTTACAGAACCGAAACCGCTGCCACCTGCGCCACCCCCACCGCCAAAGCCACCGCTGCCACCTGCGCCGCCACCAACACCCGAACCCCCACCGCCACCGCCGCCAAAGTCCCCACCACTGCCACCAATACCACCAAAATTGCGGGAGGTGAAACCACCGCCACCGCCACCTCCTCCAATGCCACCAATGCCACCATTACCTGTGATCGCGTCGCTACCACCACCGCCGCCACCGCCGCCAATGCCACCGCCAATGCCGCCATCTAGGTTATCGGTACCGCCCGCCAAGCTATGGCTGCCGTTACCTGCTGGGTTGCCACCAAATATGGTGCCTGCGCCCCCACCGCCATGAATCGACTCGCTATTGCCACTAAAGCCGCCACCACCACTGCTGTGGCGGCCAGTAGTCCCGCCGTTGCCACCAAACCCGCCACCACCACCACCATAATCACCTTTACCATCTAAGCCACCAAAGCCAGTGCCACCAAAGCCACCACCGCCACGATTACCAACGCTGCCATCTCCACCAACTGCCTGGTTGTTTGAGAAGGTGACGTTATTGACGCCGACGGTACCGCCATTAATAAACAGCGCACCGCCCATGCCGCCGCCACCGCCACCGCCATTGCCACCCTTGCCCCGACCATTTGCCAGGGTGAGGTTGTTGAATTGAACAGTCCCTTGATTGACGAAGAAGAGGCGGACATCGCCATTGTCGTTGCTGCCATTTTTGTTGACATCGCCACTAATCGTCAGGTTATTGACTCCAGTACCTTTGATGGTGAGACTATCGTTGACGATGAGTTGTGCTGACAGGCCGATCGTCCTGGGTACGGCAAAGAAATTTGGGTCGAAAATAATTGTGTCTGCGCCAGCTATAGTATTAGCCTGTTTGATGGCAAATCGCAGGGAACCCGGATCGCTTTCGTTGTCGTTGGCGTTGGTGACGGTGAAAGTAGCCATAATTTTTGCCCTATACTTTTACTTTTGTTTAAACAATACAGAACTCAACTTCTTGAAGAAATATCGAGTTTCTGTTCGAGAAGCCCGGTAGCTGAGTTCTATCTGGGGCGTGTTTTCAAACTATTCCATCAGATCCCGCTCCCCCTAAATCCCCCTTAAAAAGGGGAGTAGGGGTTGACTTTGACGCTCTTGCTCCCCCCTTTTTCAAGGGGGGCTGGGGGGGATCGTTGGGCTTTGAAAACACGCCATAGCCTATTACTTTTTATTCACAATCCGAGCCAAGCAGTCAAATATCCGTACACTCAGCCCAGACAAGCTCGTCACCCTGACTTAATACTCCGCGATCGCCCTGACATAATTTGTGTCTATTTTTCAAAAATAGCTAATTTTTTATAGATCGCACTCGACTGTTACGTAAATTTACAGATCCGACAAAGCGATCCGAAATCTCTACCCCACTATCCCAAACTCTGGTTATTTTTAAATGTCCTTTAACCAGTGCGCGATCGTAATTTTAATTACCCAGATTACCGACACTAATGACTAATAACTACGGACTAATAACTAATGCCAACTGCCCACTGTATTAGATAAATTTCACGCTCGCCCCATGACATTAGTCATCAACCCAGTGATGACTAATGACAGGGTAAGAGCATCTCAATCAGGCTTGACACAAGCACTCTTTGAATCTGCATCATATAGTCATCATTCATCGCCGCTCGTTTCTTTTTTTGTCGCAAACTACGTCGGAGAGTCGTTTCT
>NZ_JAUBPT010000149.1:0-20023 GCF_036700905.1 Microcoleus sp. S13_C3
TTCCATACTTAGAAAGGAGACGACAATTATTTATCAATACACTGTTTGGTTATTTTGTCAATGCGTAAGTCCTAGATAATTTGCATTAGTGCTGATGTGAGGAGGGGAATTCCCTTGATTGTAACAAAGGGAAAAAATGCCGTTAACTTAAATCCCGATCGGGAATTGAAACTGCATAGCCCGATATTTTCACAGTTGTTCACAATGGAGATAACTGGCGAATTGGCCCATTGTAATCAACTCTGATTCGGCCATCTTGAGAAACTGTAACAACCGTTTCTACCGTATAGACAGACGAACCAGGCTTGTTACCCTTAAAAGTAAAAGTCCAAGTTCCATCGCCATTGTCAACAAACGGCGATTCCTTAGAAGTACCGTGCATAGAAGCTTCAGCTCGATAGTTGCCTAAACCCCCATTAGCAATTTCTGCTGCTTGACGGGCTAAGTTTTTTGCTCGATTGAGTTCGATATTATTGTTAATCACTGTCACGCCGTCGGTTTCATATTCAGGAGCAGGATTAGCATTACTCAAGGTGGGGGAGACTCCAACAGCTAAAGTTGAAAGCGCTACCAGACAAGCAAGTCGAATGTTTAGTTTCATCATACAAACTGATTTATAGTTTGATAAAGTCTACAACACTTGCCCTAAAAAACCCGGTTAAATTTTCAATTTTTAATTTTCACTTGTGAATCGGCTGGCGTTTCCCCACCGTACAAATAGCGGTAACTCATCCGAGAAATCTCCCGAATCAATGTTTGAGCTGGCTTTTCCGTTTCCGGCGGATGCTTCACCATCACCGCCACTAAATAACGCTTACCGTTCGGCAAATCCACCATCCCCGCATCCGCAAGCAGTGTATCAATGTTGCCCGTTTTGTGAGCAATAACTGAACCTTCGCCTAAACCTTTCGGCAGCAAAGAATCATTTCTAGTTTGGCGCATGATTTGCAAAATGCGATCGCGCGATTTCACCGATACTAAATTCCCCCGATCTATCTGGGCTATGATATTAATCAAATCCTGCGGACTGGTAGTATTAGTTCCCTCCAAATCAGGCAAATTATTGCGGAGAACCGTCGCCCTCAAACCCCAATTTGCAAACTGCTGATTCAAAACCTCAGCACCTCCCAACAACTCAATCATCATATTTGTCGCCGTATTGTCACTGACAACAATCATCTTTTGGGCAACTTCCAAAGCCGAATACTTCTTACCCGGAGAGTCGTCTTGCATCTCCCCAGAACCACCTACAATGTGTTCGGGCTTCAGCGTCAGCATCTGATCTAACTGCACTTTGCCCTCATCTACTGCTTGGAAAAAAGCTACTAAAATTGGCACTTTAATCGTGCTAGCTGAAGCAAAAGCAGTATCGCCATTAAAATTTAGGTAGCTTCCAGTATCTAAATCGACTAGAAATATTCCGGCTGTCAAACTAGGATTTTCTGTTGCTAAAACCTGAACTTGCGTTTTCAAAGCTCCTAATTCTTGATTCAGTTGCAGCACTTCTGGGGTTGCGGATGCCGCAGATGCGCTATCGGCTGGGTTTTTCTGCCCTGCGGTGGTTTGTTCTTCTGTCGCTACAGTGGATGCTCGACTCACAGCATTTACCACCGACAGCAGCGTACCGCAAATCACCGCTATCCCAACTCCCAAAATCAGCAAGCGAGTAGCGTACACCAACGGCGGTACGCTCCGAGGTGCAGAGCGTTTACCCGGTCTCTGACTCGCTTGTGGGCGCGGTTTTGGCACGGGGGGTTTTTTGGCATCTGGGGGGATTACCGGGTCTGGAATGCGAACTGGGGGCGAACTGGGAAGACTTCCACGGGTGGTAGGGGGAGTGGCTGTTGGGATCTGGCTGTTGGGATTGCTGGCGATCGAACTCACATTTTCCCGCTCCAGATTCGGATCGGGAAACTCGAACATATCGACAGCAGCGAGGCCTTTTTTGCGCGGTTGGCGAGTCTTCGACTGCGGAGTTTTGCTGGTTCTGGGTTTTCTGGGATTAATTGCCGATCGAGGATCGGATAAAAAGTCTTGTGTAGTAAATTCTTCCGAAGATGTGGGAGAATTGGCTCCAATTCTGCTACCGCGACCCTGTTGCAGTGGCAAAGTCGCAGGTTCGGGCGATCGAATTTCTGGGTTGCCGTTTTGCGGTTGGGGAGGGCGGCGGCGGCCGGAGTTGCCAGACTGACTTGCTTTGCCGGACTTAGGCTGCTTTGAGCCGGAGTTGGGAGAGGATATCGAGGATATCACCGATAATATCGATCCTTTGGGAAACCGCTCTGCCACGTCTTACTCCTTCATCACTAATGTAAAGTTCAAGTTTAAGATTTTTCAGCTTGTCAGCCAATCAATTTTAGATTTTAGATTTTAGATTTTAGATTTACCCCAGACGCTGCATGGTATCAGCAACCGGGTTTATGGCCCGCTAATTATCGCAAAGCTTAGGTTTTTAGTCAAGAAACCCTGTTACGAAGGTGACAACTGGGTGCAGGAAAGTTCTCTGTGAAAAAAATCCTCAATCTCACATCCCCAATTATCAGCATTTCTCCTAGCGCTCCGTTCGATTTTCCGGCAACGCTCCATCCAGAGTATCAGAATTTGCCTCTCGTGGGTAACTTTTGATTGCCCATTGTGTTTGGCGGAGGACGCCCCGCAGCATGGCGACTTCATCCACTGTCGGATAAGCCCTGTTGTACAAACGCCGAAATTTTTCCATCCGGCTTGCTGCTGTGTGCGGCTGCAAATATCCTATTTTGAGTAACAGCGTTTCTAGTTGCTGGTAATATCCCTCTAAATTTTCCAAGGGAGCCGATTCCTTCTGGCCACTGACAACTGACAACTGACAACTGACAACTGACTTGTATAGTTCGTAACAGCAGATAGCGACGGCTTGGGCGAGATTTAGAGATGTGTAGGCATCGCTGCTGGGAATGCGGATCAGGCGTTGAGCGCGGTTTAATTCGGCATTGGTTAAGCCGCAGTCTTCTCGGCCGAAAATTAGGGCGCTGGGGGCTTCTAGGAGCCAAGGCAAGGCATCTGCGGGTTCTTCTAGTTGTGTTGGCAACGATCGACTATCATCCCCTGTAGTTGCGATCGCTCTGACACACCCAACCAAAGCAGCGGGCAAACTCTCGACTACTTTAGCCGTTTCCAATATGTCGGCGGCGCGAACAGCCATCAGTCGGGCTTCTTCCCCTAAATAATCGCATTGGGGATTTACCAAAACTAATTGGTGCAAACCCATATTTTTCATGACGCGGGCCACTGAACCCACATTCAATGGGCCTGCAGGTTCGACTAAGACTATTCGGATGTTGGCGTCGGCCGTTGCGAGCATTTTTATTTGGGGAGGTGTTTGGCAGAAAGTAGGTTTTTCCTTAGCAACAGGCAAGATGCCTGTTCCACAATCAAATTTAACTATGAGTGGAACAGGCCTCAGCAACAGGCAAGATGCAGGTTGTTTCCTTAGCAACAGGCAAGATGCCTGTTCCACAATCAAATTTAACTATGAGTGGAACAGGCATCTTGCCTGTTCATAATCGCAAAATGCTTGTTCCACAATCAAATTCAACTGTTGTGGAACAGGCATCTTGCCTGTTCATAATCGCAAGATGCCTGTTCCACAATCAAATTTAACTATGAGTGGAACAGGCATCTTGCCTGTTCATAATCGCAAGATGCCTGTTCCACAATCAAATTCAACTATGAGTGGAACAGGCATCTTGCCTGTTCCTGAAAATGGTACAAGATGTGAGTTAGTAATATACTTTCCAAATTAGCATGGCAAAGCAACGATCGAAATCTGATTTACCGACAAAAATGTGCCCGGTGTGCGATCGACCTTTTACTTGGCGCAAAAAATGGGCGGACTGCTGGGATGAGGTCAAATACTGCTCCGAACGTTGTCGTCGCCGCCGTTTGGCGGCTCAAGATTAAGAATTTAGGGCAAGTTGCTCGATCGAAGCTAAGATTGCAAAGGAAAAATTTTAGGTTATTAGGTTATAAATTATGGCATCGCAACAAGTGCAACCAAAGCTAGTTATTCACGGCGGTGCCGGCAGTTCTCTACACAGTAAAGGCGGAATTGAGGCGGTGCGGAAATCGCTTTACGATGTTTTGGAGGAAGTTTATCCGCTGCTGAAAGACGGTGCAAGTGCCGTAGATGCAGTGGTGCGGGGCTGCCAATTGTTGGAAGATGACCCGCGATTCAATGCCGGTACTGGTTCTGTAGTGCAGTCGGACGGTCAAATTCGGATGAGTGCTTCGCTGATGGACGGTTTGATGCAGCGTTTCAGCGGGGCGATTAATGTTTCTCGCGTTCAACATCCGATCGAACTTGCTCAATTTTTGCAGAATTCGGACGATCGGGTTCTCTCTGATTTTGGTTCGGCGGAATTGCTGCGAGAACTTCAATTGCCGATTTACGATCCGATGACGGATTTGCGCTTGCACGAGTGGATGCAGGAACGCCAAGGCAATTTTAGTAAAGCAATGGCTGACGTGGTTGCCGAACCGGCCGGTGTGGGTACGATCGGAGTCGTAGCTTTGGATGTGCATGGACGCTTGGCTGCTGGGACTTCAACTGGTGGCAAGGGTTTTGAGCGGATTGGGCGGGTTAGCGACTCGGCGATGCCGGCGGGAAATTACGCGGCCCAAAGTGCGGCGGTAAGCTGTACGGGGATTGGCGAGCACATTATGGACGAGTGTTTGGCCGCGCGAATTGTGATTCGGGTAACGGATGGTTTGAGTTTGAAAGCTGCTTTTGAGCGTTCTTTTGCTGAAGCTGACGAACGTCAACGGGATTTTGGCGCAATTGGAATTGATGCTAGCGGGGCGATCGCTTTCGGCAAAACTAGCGAGGTGATTTTGGGTGCTTTTCACAACGGTATGCAAATGGGCGATACTTTGGAAATGAGCAAGGGAACGCTGATTTTTATTGCTTAAAAGGGCGATATAAATTGTCAGTCTGCGGTTCAGATACCCGACTTTTTGAAGAATTCGGGTATCTCGATCGGCGTTAGTTTGATATCAAATCCGACAGTCATTAGTCATCAGTCATTAGTCATTAGTCATTAGTCATTAGTCATCAGTCATTAGTCATCAGTCATTAGTCATTAGTCATTAGTCATCAGTCATCAGTCATTAGTCATCAGTCATCAGTCAACAGTCATTAGTCATCAGTCATCAGTCATTAGTCATCAGTCATCAGTCAACAGTCAACAGTCAACAGTCAACAGTCAACAGTCAACAGTCATCAGTCAACAGTCATCAGTCATCAGTCAACAGTCAACAAGCACGGACGGTGCAACCGGAATCGATATTCTTAAATCCGCAGTTGCCAAAGTTTAACAGTACCATTCTCCCCACCGCTGACGATAGTTTCGCCCAAAAGCCCGATCGCCACCGCAGACACAGGGCTAGAATGTCCATCTAAAGTGTGCAGCAATTCGCCGCGAAGATTCCAAAGTCTAACAGTACCGTCAAAACACCCCACGGCCAAGTATTTCCCGTCGGGACTAATTGCGGCGGCGGAAGTGATGCGAATTCCTGTTTGCAGCGAATGCAATAATTCGCCTGTTTGCAAATTCCACAGTTTGATAGTTTGGCCGCCGTGACTGACAAGAATTTGGCTATCGGAAGAAATCGCTACATAATTTTCGCTGCCAAATGTTCGCCTCACTTCGCCTCCCGGCAGTTCCCACAAAGTGACTGTGGCGCGACAGAAACCGCTGGCTGCATTGAGGCCGCTGGCTACTAGCATTTTGCCGTTGGGACTCAGGGCGATCGCACTTATGTCATCCCCTTGATAGCCTTCTAAAACTTGCACCAGTTGGCCGCTGTTGAGGTGCTGAAGCTTGATTGTGCCGCGGGTGGTGCCGACGCCAAAATTTGCCAGTCGGGGCTGACAAGCGAATTTCAAAGGTGGTACCCGCCACGTGATTTATCCGTGGAATCAATCCCAAATCTAAAATCTAAAATCCTCAAGAAAGAGCATTTATCTCGCGCAAGTCAATCTAAAATCTAAAATCTAAAATCTAAAATCGATTGACGGCGACGGATTCGTGGCGGTGTACGTCTGCCAAACGCTTCAGCAGTTCGCCGTTTTGCAGGTTCCAGAGTTTGACTGTGCCCGCGCGCGATCGTGTCAGCAACGTTTTGCTGGCGGGACTGAAAGCAACTAGCAACACGGCTGTTGAATGTCCGAAAATCGTCTGCCGCAGTTCCCCGCTGTGCAAACTCCAAATTTTCACGGTACTATCCTCAGATCCCGTTGCGAGGAATTGTCCGTCGGGACTGATAGCCACAGACAAAATCCTGTCTGAATGGTGGAGAGTGGCTTTTAAGATGGCGCCGGTTGAGGTTTTTGGCTGCGTTTTATATCCGGCTATTTCCAGCCAGTCGATCGCATCTCTCCAATTTTTGAGAGCATTTCGGGGCCGATTTGTCAATAATTCTATATATCTGTACAAAGTTTTTGACAAATCAACTTCGACACCTTTGATTTGTTTGTTGAGAAATACCGCAATTTCGGCTGGGCTGTAGCCGCACAGCAAGCCGCAGAGGTGCCGCTTTTCTACGGGTGTCAGTCCTCTTCTGGTGTGGGGGGCGAATTCTTGTTTGGCATTTGCCAAGTCGGTGTAAAGCTTTTGGATGTCCCAGCCGTTGCTGGCGCGTGCAAATGGTTCTTCGGGTCGATCGAGGGTAGAGGGTATCATTTGCGGCAGTCGCGATCGAGTTCCTAGTCAAAATCCTAACCAAAATCCTAACATTGGCTGTGCGCGATCGAACTGTTGTCACCGTTAATCTATTTTTAACACAGCAAACAGGAGAAAGAGTTTCAGGTTGAAAATGTGCCTCAATCCTTACGTTTACAGTTTGTCAAATAACTTTACACCAACGGGATCAACATAAAATGTCTATCTATTCAATCGTCTTATTTTTTGGCGGTCTGGGCTTTATTTTAATTTTGGTTGGTTATATCTGGGGATTATCTCAAGCTATTGAACAAGAAACTCTGTGGGGATTGGTTTACTTTTTTGTTCCCTTTGCTTCCTGGGTTTTTCATATTAAAAATTGGAGTACCAAAAAAGTTAGACAACCCTTTTTACTTCAACTTGCTGGATTCCTCATGTATTTTTTGTTAGGCATTATCATTGCATTATTGCCTGTAATAGGTATTCTCGGAACCGCTCCTTCTGTGCCGAATGTAGATCGGGGGTCTAACCAGCCATCGCCATCTTCTTTTTCTTCTGATTTCCACACTTATCCATCCCTCTATCAAGAGCCATCTCCTGCCGATTCATATCCTAATTCGGCTCGTGTTGCTGCTCAAATTTCTGACTTCAAACAATCGATGAAAGTCGGCTATATCTACTACGGGCAGGGAGACTATCCCACCGCTTTAATCAATTTTAACAGAGCTTTACAGCTACGTCCGGGCGACGCTTATGCTGTCAAGGCTGTTTACAACACCAAAAGTGCGATCGTCCAAACCAGTGTTAAATAATAATCCGTGCCTGAGAAATTGGATATAGCGGATAGATAAGTAATTAACCTTGTTGGTGAAAATCCAAAATTAACTGATGAAAATTCTCAACCAAACACCAACTAAACTAACAATTCAATCTTCGAGCGCCTGGGATGGTTTGCTATTAATTTCTCCCTTCATCGTCATTGGATTATTGCAGATAATTTTAGCATCAAATTGGATAGGTGGAGGCATATTCCTGTTGTTTTCGCTGTTTTTGTTGGACGGCGCGATAGATGAAACATACATTTTTGATAAAACTTTTAGCAAAATGACCATTAAACGACGGGGTGTGTGGCTTCATGATGTTACCGAATGCTCAACTCGCGCGATTTCTGCGGTGGAATTAGAGGAAATAGGAGATAGCGAGGGAAATCGTAGCTATTATGTTGATTTGTGGATGTTCGGGGGCGATATCATCTGTTTAAGAAGCTATTCACTAACAGAACAATACAAAATGGCTGACTTGATTCGCAGCTATATCTCGATTAACGATAATCGCACGCTTAGCAATGTATTTGCCCTACAAATCGGTGAACCCTAGCTATCGCGTAGGCAATCGCCCAAATCCATAACTAAGCTGTTGGGCATTTAAATTTTGTGTTGAGGGCGGGCTTTCGGGCCTAACCCCTACTCCTCACAAGAGTGAAAGTTTATTTGACCATGCAATTTAAATGCTGATTAGCTTAATGATAATTAAGTAGGCACAAATAAACCTGATAATGTAACAAAATGTAAACCTGTTCTCACCAGAGTGATTACTTTCCTACCGCTCGCGAAGCTAACGTCTCATTCCCATAACATAATTAATATACTTTTAAGATTCATCTACTTTAAATCACGGAAAGCTATCTTAAACCCCGCCGCAGGTAAACTCGCGACCTTTGTTGTCGGTCAGACATTTTAGTGCTAATCTATTAGCAATATAAAAGGGGTCATGGCAAAGGACGACTTCAAATAATATATAAGTTAACAATTCGGCTCATCGGGGTCAGGAAGTCGATGTGTAGCCTCATTTTTGGAATCAAAAGGTGAGATAAATGAAAATAATCAAGCAAACAGCAAGTGAATTAATAATTCAGACTCAAAGCATATTTGATTTTTGGCTCCCTAGTTGTTTATTCATGGCAGTTGGACTGATATCGGTGACTTTTGACTATCATGCAGCAACCCTGAACTGCCAGCGATTACAGGCAAAACAAGGACATTGCCAGATTGTGCGATCGAATTTACTCGGCTCGAACATCAAAGAAATTGAGCTTGCTTCTTTGCGGGGAGCTAAAGTTGAAAGATGCGGCTATAAAACCAGAGTTGTACTTTTGACTTCTGTGGGCAATGTTCCTTTCACTGCTAACTCCACTAATTGGGGTACCCAAGACGCTGTGGCTTCAGACATCAATTTTTTTGTTAAAAATGCAAAAAATCGATTGCTGCGCTTAAGCCAAGACGATCACTGGTTGGGATGGACAGGAGGCATATTTTTGCTCACAGGAATCGCAGCGATCGTCTTGAGAAATAATGAAATGTACAGCTTCGATGAAAATTTAAACACCTTGACTGTTAAACAGCGGGGTTTGTTGGCACGTAAAGTAACGGAATACTCTCTGTGCGAGATTTATGGCGTGGAAGTCGATCGAACAAAAGATCGGGATCATGACATTTGGTACGAAGTGAGACTGTTAGTTTGTGGAGGCTCTCGCATCTCCCTACCCCGCACCATGAACCCATACCAGCAAGAAAAAATTGCCAAAGCGATTAACAACTATCTGCACCAGCAAAATAACCAAAAATAGCCGATCGCGATCGGGAGCATCTCACCTTTGCAGCCCTCCGCTAGAAATTGGAGTTTTGAGGCAGGAGGCAGAAGGAAAGAGGAACAAGGAAAGAGGAACAAGGAAGGAGCCAGAAGAAGGAAGGAGCCAGAAGAAGTATTTTTACAAATACAAATATGAGATGCTCCCTCGCGATCGACCCGATTTCTCAAGGTTGCGGACTTACGCAGAAACCGGGTTTTTCACCAAAATCTCTTCTAGGGTGCGATCGCTTCCGTTATAAAAACCCGGTTTCTTTGGTATCGAGTGCGAAACTCGCGATTGGGTGGAAACTCATCATCTAAAAAGTGAACAATCGTTCACTTTTTAGGTTCTTTCAACTGCCAACCTGGTTTGACAACTTGCCGGGAACGGGCAATTACTAAACAATCCTTCGGCACATCTTCTGTCACCACAGAACCCGCCGCTACAGTAACATCTTCCCCCAAAATTATCGGTGCAACCAGCACGCTGTTAGAACCAGTTTTACTCCCATCGCCTATTTGAGTTTTGTGCTTGTTTTTTCCGTCATAATTCGCCGTAATTGTCCCAGCACCGATGTTGACTTTTTCTCCCAAAGTCGCGTCGCCTAAATAAGACAAGTGAGCGACATTAGTTCGATCGCCTATTTGAGTATTTTTCAATTCTACAAAATTGCCGACGCGGCAGTTCGCCCCAATTTCTGCGTGTCCCCGCAAGTGTGCGTAAGGGCCAACTCGCGAATTTTCAGCAACCATACTGTCAGAAACCACCGAATAAAGCACAGTCACATTTTCCCCAATCTGACTGTTTTCGATCAAACTGCCGGGGCCGATGCGACTACCAGATGCGATCGAAGTATTTCCCCGCAAGTGAGTTTGCGGTTCAATTACCACATCCGGCTGCAACTCTACTGTATCGTCAATGGTGATGCTGTTGGGATCGAGCAGCGTCACTCCCGCCGTCATCCACTTGTCCTTTATCCGCGTTTGCAAAATATCGCAAGCTGTAGCTAAATGTTTGCGATCGTTAATTCCCAATATTTCTTGATAATCTTCCACATCCACCGCCATCACCGGACTGAGGAAATTTACCGTATCAGTTAGGTAATATTCTTTTTGGTCATTGTCTGCCTTCAATTCTGGCAAAATTTTCTCTAAATCCGGCCAGTGAAAGCAGTAAACACCTGCATTAATGCGGTGATTTTGCTTTTGAGATTGTGTGCAGTCGCGGTCTTCGACAATTTGCTGGACTAAGTTTTGACTGTCGGTAAATACTCGACCGTATCCTTGGGGATTCGGCAAATTAGCTGTCAATAAAGTAGCAGAGTTTTGGTGCTGTTTGTGAATGGCTATCAATTGTTTGATAGTTTCTGCCCTCAGCAAAGGTACATCCCCATTTAAAACCAGCAAATCTCCTTGAAATCCCTCTAAGTGAGGCAGCAATTGTTGGATGGCATGACCTGTTCCCAATTGTTCGGTTTGTTCGACAAATTCTAGGGGAGGAGATTGAGGATTTTCCCCTGATATTTCTTGACCTCGAATCAGGGATTCTTTAACGAGTTCGCCTCGATAACCGACGATGACAAGTCGCCTGGTAATTTGAATTTCTTGACAACTTTGGAGGACTCTCTCAACTAGCGATCGACCGCCCAATTCGTGTAGAACTTTGGGCAAGTCAGATTTCATGCGCGTGCCGCGTCCAGCCGCTAAAATTGCTATTGCTACCATTGTGCGATCGAGTTATTTGCTATAAAAACTTGAATATTGACTCACTGATGATATCACTCGCTGTCGGCCGATGGCACTGCGATCGCACAAATTTTTCATCTAAAATCTCACATCTCGCATCCGCGCGATCTAGGATTTTTCCAGCCGGATGCTGGTTGTAGGGGCGATGCTGGCAATATCTGGACTGGCGCGCCCTGTATCAAAAACCTCGTTGCAGCAGCAGTATTTGGCGGCTGAGCAAGACGACTTGCATTCCTCACTACAAACCTGAGTTCCTTTGGGGGTAAGGAGTGCGAGTCTTTTCCCAAGGGCTGGGAGGGGGAGCGAGAG
This sequence comes from Microcoleus sp. S13_C3, assembly GCF_036700905.1. Lineage (NCBI taxonomy): Bacteria > Bacillati > Cyanobacteriota > Cyanophyceae > Oscillatoriales > Microcoleaceae > Microcoleus > Microcoleus sp. S13_C3. The sequence goes on from NZ_JAUBPT010000149.1 coordinate 11,382, forward strand.
TGAGACTTTGCATCTTTGGGCTGGGATTTGCCACGATACATTATACTATTTGTTGAATTTCAGTTAGGGTGTTTTCAACTTTAAAAAAATTATTTCTGACTTTTTCATTAATTCTACCTTCTACCTTCTGCATTATCAGGTGTCCAGCTATGACAGAGCTTAATTTTCAGGAACTTGCCAAGCAGGGAAATCTCGCCACTGCGATCGCATCTTGGCTAAACAGCCAGTTGCAATCTGAAGGCATCACAGCCTCGGCCAATCTCGACGGCGACTGTTTGGATGTAATTCTTGAGGCCGAGCAGGTACCGATAGAAGATACATTAGTTGATTTTGTTCGCACCGAGCTGACAAATTTGCAGCCGGATTCGATTCGCAAAGTGAAGGTTGAGGGCCGAGAAAGCGGTAAGATTGCTGCTGCTTGGAGTCAAGAGTTTAGTTTAGAGAACAGCACTTTTGAACAACATAGCTTTGGGGGAGAATCTGTGCCAAATACTGCGGTTGCTAATATGGACGATCGCACAGAGATGGAGAGCAATATTGAGGAGGAAAAACCGCCGGAACTTGCGGCATTTGAGAACCGACTGCGATCGACTTTCATTGTAGTTGGGCTAGTAACGGGTATGTTGGCGATCGCCGTGGTGGCGTTTGTCGGTAAAATTTTGAACCAGCCGATAGCAACTGCGGGGAATAATCCCGATGAAACAGCAGATTTAGCAACTGCACCGGATGCTGCACCAGATACTTTTCGAGAAGCCGTTAACAGCGCACTCAAAGCAGCAGAATTAGGGCGATCGGCAAAAACCAAGCAAGATTGGACTACAGTTACCGATCGTTGGCAAGAAGCGGTCTCATTAATGAGAAGAGTACCAGTGTCTAGCCCCAACTATCAACTAGCTCAATCAAAAGTAATCGAGTATCAGAAATATCTGCTTTACGCTCAAGAAGCAGCAGTAACTCCCCCTCTGCCAACTCCAACTCCCGCGCCCGCCGAAAAATCACCTTCGGAAAAAGGAACTCCTAAAAAATCAAATTCGCCCAAAGAAACTTCGGAAAAAGCAACTCCTAAAAAATCAAATTCAGAAAAAAGAGCTTCAGAGAAAGCAACTTCTAAGAAATCTCCTTCCGATAAAGCAGAACCAGAGAAAAAAGCTCCTTCCCGATAAATGTTCAAATATTGATGTGAAAAATTATGACTGACAACACTTTAATCGTTTCTCCTGAATGGTTAGCCACCAATACCGACAATCCGCAAGTTGTAATCATTGACTGTCGTTTTTCCCTTGCCGACCCTGAATTGGGACAAAAACAATATCAAGAAAGTCACATTCCTGGAGCTTTCTACTTAGATTTAAACCGCGATCTATCGAGTTCAGTGGGCAAACACGGCGGTAGACATCCGTTGCCAAATATTGAAGAATTAGCTGATAAATTGAGCGCGATCGGCATTAATTCACCAGAAACTTTAGTCGTCGCCTATGACGATTCGCGGCTGGCTTTTGCCGCTCGTTTGTGGTGGCTGCTGCGATATATGGGACACAGCAAAGTCGCTTTGTTAGACGGCGGTTTCAGCGGCTGGAAAGCGGCGGGCTATCCGGTAACAAATATTTTGCCAGACCCCCGCGAGGGTAAATTTGTTGCTCACTTGCAGCAGGATTTGGCGGTAGATATTGAGACGGTAAAAGAGCGTAAAGACTTGCCGGGAAACGTTTTGGTTGATTCGCGAGAAAGCGAGAGATATGAAGGTTTGCGGGAGCCGATCGACCCCATTGCAGGTCACATTCCGGGTGCGGTTAACTATCCGTGGCAAGGGGTGACGGATGAAACTGGAAAAGTGCGATCGGCCTCGGAACAAAAACACCGGTGGACGGAATTAGAAAAAGCGGAAGAAATCATCGTTTATTGCGGTTCCGGGGTGACAGCTTGCGTCAATTTACTGTCTTTAGAAATCGCTGGAGTTCCCGATGCTAAACTTTATGTCGGTAGCTGGAGTGACTGGTGTTCTTATCAGTTGTAGGGTGCAGGAGCGAGATGATTGTTGACTGTTGACTGTTGACTGTTGATTGTTGACTGTTCACGGCGTCAACCGTCAACCGTCAACCGTCAACATCATGCCGGTGTAACCGGAAATGATATCAAAGCGAAATTCCTCGCTATGAGGACTAATGAGTTCTTCAGTCCTCTTTGAGAGGACTTTAGCTATGAGACAGGGAATTCATTCCCTGGCGGACTGTTGGGTGAGCGGGAGGACTGGCGGACTAAAAGCTTAAGTTGACACTAATAGGTAGCGGGTAATCACTTCCACTGACATCTTGCACCCTTGTCAAGAACAGGCAAGATGCCTGTTCCACAAGAAAATCTACTCTTTGTGGAACAGGCATCTTGCCTGTTCAGAAGGCGAATTAAACAATACCCTAAAAATCAAAATAAATATAAGGCAAACCGCCTTCGGGAGCCAACACCCAAACCGCATACAAACAAAGCGGCACTAACACCAATTTCAGCGGCCAATTTAACTCCAATTTCAAACCCCGACTCAACGCATAATTCCCCAGCATCGCCACAGCCAAAGCCGCCAACATCCAAGTTAAATGCACTCTTTCCAAACCCAAAGCTTCTACATAAACTTTCTCAGCAAACTGCACGTCAGCAGTGCGTCCCCACAAATGCGAAATCGCCCATCCAGAATCCTTTAAATCGGGAAGGCGGAAAAATATCCAACTACCAAAAACCATCGCCTGAGTCAACAGCCAACCGATCGCAATCCCGATCGGATTTTCCCACAAAAACTCGATCCGCAACCGCTTAAACAGCACATCAGTCAGCCTGTGAACCGCCAAAGCTAAACCGTGTAAACCCCCCCACACAATAAATCCCCAAGCTGCCCCGTGCCAAATTCCCGCAATTAACATGACAATCGCCAAATTCAGACAAGTGCGCCACAAACCGACTCGCGAACCGCCCAAAGGAAAATACAAATAATTGCGTAGCCAATCGCCTAAAGTCATGTGCCAGCGTCGCCAAAAATCAGCTATGCTGGCACTAAAATAAGGAAAATCAAAATTTGGTGGCAAATACCAACCCAGCAGCAAAGCAGTACCGCGCGCCATGTCCACATAGCCACTAAAATCGAGATAAAGTTGCAGCCCGTAAGCAAAAATAGCCAGCCACAAATCCTCGCTACCCGCCCGCTGCAAGTTGGTAAAGCTTAAATCGACATAAATTCCCAAGTTATCTGCGAAAAGACCTTTTTTTACTGCACCAAAGGCGATCGTCCAAAGTCCCTCAGAAATGCGATCGGGCGTCGGAAATTGCTGGGTTTTCAGTTGATAGATCAAGTTGTGATACCGAGTAATCGGGCCGGAAATCAGTTTGGGAAAAAACAATTTGTAAGCAGCAAAGTGCAGCAGCGAAGTAGCAGCAGGCGCGCCTCGGTACACGTCAATCAAATAAGCAATGCACTCAAAGCAAAAGAAACTCAATCCCAGGGGTGCGATGACGTGACTTTTCACCCAGTCAGCCCCGTCGATAGCTACAGGCCAATTGAACAAAGTGCCGATCGAACTCAATAAAAAAGGCACATACTTAAAGCCCAGAAGCAGCAACACATTCAGGCAGATGCCTATCCACAGCAGCAACAAACGGCGGCGGTTCCAAGATTCATTAGCAATCCGCCAATCCAGAGGTTCCCCAATCGCCATCGCCAAGCAGTAATTAAACAAAGCACCGACTAACAGCAGAGGAATGTACCAAATTTGTAGCGAAGCGTAAAAAATTAAACTACCCGCCAGCATGATGAACAGCCGCCACCACCGCAGCGGAACCAACCAGTAAGCCGCGAACAAAACTAACAGAAACAGGGCATATTGAAGGGAGATGAAAGTCATACCATTTTAGATTTTAGATTTTAGATTTGCGATTTTAGAATTGGGAATGGCTTATTTGGTATGGGTTTGGATCACGGGCTTACAGTTGCATTATTTTTATTAATCGAGACTTTGCTAAGAACGAGATTTATCATGGATTTTAGCCGATCGCCGACACGAAAACAGGCCCTCGGTAAGTCCCTACTATATAGTCGGCAACTGAGAACTGCTACATTTTACAGCACAAAGGTTAAATGCTGTTGCAAATTAAATAAATCTTGCCTGCTATAAATTAACTCTTTTACGAACTCTATAAAATTCTGGGAAAAAATATAATTAGGTTTGCAGCATCTGACATCAGTCCTCAAAAGCTACAATTCCTGATATCGTTTCCCTTCGCATCGGAATAATATTTTTTATCTTGCATTTCTAGCATCCCGCACAGCACAAAAGTGATGTAACCCAAAATGTTGTGAATTCATCACGATAGCAGGTATTTGACAAGTAGCCCCATCGCATTTCAACTCTTCCAAAACGTCAAATTCAGTCATACCCGGCATCATAATGTCCATAAAAATTGGGTTCGGCAAAAAACAGCCGAACCCAAACCTTCAGCGCCGTCGGCGACCTATATCGCAGTACAATGAATTTCTGCCAGCAAGTTTTTCAGCAAATACCGAAAAACTATCTTCATCCTCCCCAATCAAAACTTTGGCTGCTGAATCCGCCTCTGGCGATGATTCGGAACCCTGCAAGCTACGAGAATTCGCGCTTGTCAGCGGTATTTCATCTGCCTTAGCAGCGGACATTTCCAAAGGGTTTTCTTCCTCTCCCGGATACAGAATTGGCAGTGTGACAAAAAAAGTCGAACCCACTCCAGGCGAACTTGTGATTTCAATACTTCCCCCTAGAAATTCCGCCAGTTTTTTGCACAGAGACAATCCCAATCCCGTGCCTCTGACGCCCTTCTGCAAGGGATTTTCTATTTGGACAAATTCTTCAAAAATCCGCCTTTGGTCGGCTGGGGGAATACCCATGCCCGTATCTGCTACTGAAAAAGTAACTGTCCCCTCCTCTCCTATTTCCGCAGCAACTCGAACTTCACCTGCTTCGGTAAATTTGAGGGCATTAGAAATCAGATTTCGCAAAATCTGAGAAACTTTTCCCTCGTCGGTGGTGAGGATTGGAAGTTCGAGAGTATCTTCAAAAATTAGAGAAACGGCAGAGTTTTGGGGAAGCAGGGGGCGCATCATTCCTCGCAGGGCGCTGAACAAATCTTCGACTTCAAAATCAGCCAAGCGAACAGTTAGTTTTCCGGCTTCCACTTTGGCTAAATCTAACGAGTCGTTGACAAGTTCTGCGAGAGACTCGGCGGATTTGTAAATGTAATTTACTTGCTTGTCCTGTTCGGCTGAAAGTTCTCCGTCGAGGCGATTTAACAATATTTCGGAAAGGCTCATAATTGCCGTTAGCGGAGTGCGAAACTCGTGGCTCATATTGGAGAGAAAGCTGGTTTTGAGTTCGCTGGCGCGCCGGAGAGATTCGGCTTTGTCGTTCAATTCGGCGTAAAGTGCCAGGACTCCGCGATTGGTATCTTCTAGCTGTTGATTTAATTGTACGAGTTCTTCTTGACGCTGGCGGAGTTCGTCTAAAGTGCGTAGTAATTCTTGATTTTGCTGCTGAATTTCGGCATAGGGATCTTCGGGAATTTGGCGCGCTAGTTTGTCAACTAATTGATTGAGTTCGATCGCACTCAGCGCAGGCATATGTTTGGAAAACTGTTTAATTAATTGTACAGCCGTTCCGCGATCGGGCCGAGAGTCGATTTTCACTTCGTCCATCAACCGTTTCGCGGCTGCTAAACCGAGTCCCGCGCCGGTTTGCGATCGAAAATTGGGACTCAACACAGCCGGTAAATCAGCAATTCCCGGCCCGGTGTCAGAAATCCGAGTCCGAAAAATTTGGGGCGATTCCCCTTCCACAATGAATTCTACTTTGCCGCCGCCTGCATATTTGAAAGCATTGCGGGCAATTTCGGAAACTGCTGTGGCGATGCGGGTTTGTACTTGGGAATCGAATCCCAGCCATGCGGCAATTTGGCGAGCTCTTTGGCGTACTTGTACGATGTCTTGTTCAAAACGGACTTCCGTCGTCAGGATTGGGTAACTCACGCTGCTTCTCTTACCTTGGCTACTATAACTGTCATGTCATCGCGAGTGCGTTTGAAGTCCCGGTAGAGCACGGCTGCGATTAAAGCAGGATGTCTGGAGGCTAAACCCGGGTAGCGGTTTAAATTCCACTGCGCCCCCAAACCGTCGGAGTGCATGATGAGTAGGGACTGCTGCGACCAAGGATAAACAAATTCTGCTACTTTTCGCATCATATGTCCAACTGTGCCATTGTAGGAAACCATGCTGCGGCTTTGGTTATTTGTGACCACTACACCGCTGATGTTTCCAATTCCGGCAAAACAAACTGTTTGTTGGGTACGATCGATTTGGGCGATCGCCGCAGCCGCTCCTCTGGTATTTTTTAAAGCAGCGTGCGCCTTCTCTAAAATTGCTTTTGGCCCGAGTTTGGCGTTTTCCTCAAATACGCGCACTGCTTCGCGAGACGCTTCCTGGGCCAAATCCCCGTAGCCGAGCCCGTCAGCAACTAAAATCAGGTTTTTGTCAAGGTAATTTTCCGCAGCCCAGGAATCCCCGCAAATTTGCTCTCCTGCTTTTGGCAAGTGGACAACCCCAAATTCCAAGTAATTGCTGTTTTGGAAGGCTTCCCGGCTATTTTGGGTCGGTTCCAGCCGCACTAATAAGGCTGTCCCCAGTTTTGGTACAGAATGAATATCAAAAAAAGTAGAGAGGCGTTGAATTGCCCCCAGTCCAGTTCCAGGGCTTCCCGCTGTAGAAAAACCGTCCCGCAGACACAGCGCGACATTTGCCATTCCCTGCCCCTTATCGAGCGCTACTATTTCAATGCTATATCCTGCCGCTGTTTTTAATGTTCGCAGCAAAAGTTCTCCTTCGCGGGCGTGCTTGACCAGGTTTTTTGCTGCTTCGGTGGTAACAATTGCCACTTTACCGCGATCGGTCTCGTTAAATCCGACCTCGGTCGCTAGGGCGACTGCGATTCGGCGCGCTTCTCCCACTTGACTTTCTTCTGTTACGGGCAGGGCTACGGCATCTATCATTATTTTGTAGTTCTCATCTTAAGCTGGCGCGCATTTAAAAAGTCATTAGTCATTAGTCATTAGTCATTAGTCATTAGTCATTAGTCATTAGTTCTTAGTTTAGTTAGCCATCGCGCGATCGACCTCAGAAACCGGGTTTCTACTGAGATTTCTCGTTACCAAACCCAAAACTCATAGAAACCCGGTTTCTCATTAGTCATTTGTAGCGCGCGCGACCCCACTCTCTCCCAATCTCCCAATCTCCCACTCTCCTTACTCCTCACCAGAAAACGAGCGAGAAGCCCCGGGCTACCGACATGGGGAGGAAAGCGGCTGCGACGACCGTCGCCTTGAATCAAAATCCATAGGAATAGCCATCTTTTTTGTGAATAGGTTTGCAATATTTATGACTAATTCCTGCTATTCTTCCCTTTGTTGTAGCGATGTCGAACGAACCGGACGCACGGCAAAGAACTCGTCCCACGTATGAACCGACTTTCTTGCCTGCGGTGACTGTCGCGCCAACGATATAGCCAGTTTGAAAACCAAAATGGATTTGCTTTTTCGATCTGTGTCGAATTGGGAAGCCAAACCGATCCGTGCCACACATTTGTCGAGTACCGTGTCCTGCTGCTTTTATTAGCAGCGGTTGAGAAGTCAGCACCTTCAACTCTTCGACTTTACCTACGCAAGCAGCATCTAACCAGTGAGATTTAGGTAACTGCAAACGAGTGCGATTGAATTTTGTCAAACCGCCACTACCAGTAGAAACTGGTAAACCAGTCATACGGAGTCGATTAAATAACGCCCAGCGAGTCGAATTAACGGCTGCTGCGTCTTTTAATGGACGTTTTGCTTGAGACAGGATCTTTTTCAAGACATCTGGCTTCTTAGAGAGGAATTTCTCAATGTCTTGAGTTCCTTTCTTGAAATTGCATTTTTCACAGGCAAGGCAAAGATTAGAAATACGATTAGATCCGCCTTTGGCTTTGGGATGAATGTGTTCGACTTGTAGCGGTGTATCCGTAACTCCACAATACGCGCACTTTCTATCCCATTTATTTAACAAATATTCGCGGATCTCGTAACCACATAAAACGCCTTGCTGATACTCCAGTCCACTAATCTCTGGATTTTCTAGTTTTTGTAAGTCAAATCGCACAAGTTCTTGAGCAATAGAACCAATGGGAGCGACTTTCATCAATCTAGTTGCCCAGGTTAGGGTTGTTTCGAGACGATGTTGCAAACTTGGAGCCAACCACCCTTTAGGGCGACTTCTATTTAGAAATCTCGCTTTTCGATAACGAGTATGGCGGTTTCTCCTGCTCCTACGCAGTGAACGGCGAGACTCCAAGCTGGCTTTAATTGATTGACCTCGGTGAGTCAGTTCTGCACCAAAAATTACGCTTTCTCCTTGGACTAATGCGATTCCCGTAGTTTGGGAGCCAGGGTCTAATTTAAGAGTGATTAGTTCTTGGGGTGTTTCTACCTGTACTTTGAGGTCGGGTAAGAGGGCATACGTCGCCGTATCCCCCTGTCGGGTAAGGTTCGAGCGTCGCCGCTCTCCCCTCCCCTGAGAACGCAGCATGAGAGTTTCCAACTCACTGCGCTCA
>NZ_JAUBPT010000150.1:0-19644 GCF_036700905.1 Microcoleus sp. S13_C3
TTAGAAGGTTTTTTTAGTTATTTAGTAGTGCACAAATTTAGGTATTTGTCAAATTAATTTAGATGCGTTTACCCTGCTGTTAAATGAAGGAGGACTAATTATGAAATGGAACCGAAAAATAAAAAATAAAGGTAACTTAGTTAATGCAGTTTAGATGTCGAACAGCTTAGTGAGGCGAGGATTTTTCGGGATGCTTCGATTTCTCTGTGCGGCCGCGAAGGGACTTTTGAGTGTTTGGAATTGCCAGAGGGGAAAACTCCACTTTTAGGCGTGATTCCGATGGAAGCGCTGGGAATTGAAATAGATTTGAAAAATCAAAGATTGAAGGTTTTGCCCGACGGGCCGACGGAAACTTATTTGACTATTCTTTGATATTCTTGAGTTTGGATGCCAGCTATTCGATCGGCAGCGCTAAGATGGTTAAGCACTGTTTTGCACTACTCTCATGTCCCAACGCGCCGAAACCTCAAACAGCCAGCCAAGTGCATCCCGCAACGGGCATAATTTGACGAATTCTCACTCTAACAACCAAAATACGATTCGGGTTCGCGGTGCGAGACAGCACAACCTGAAAAATATCGATCTGGAACTGCCGCGCGATCGCCTGATCGTTTTTACTGGTGTCTCCGGTTCTGGCAAGTCTTCCCTGGCTTTCGATACAATTTTTGCCGAGGGACAGCGCCGCTACGTGGAGTCTCTCAGCGCCTACGCGCGCCAGTTTTTGGGACAGTTGGACAAACCGGATGTGGACGCGATCGAAGGCTTGAGTCCGGCTATTTCGATCGACCAAAAGTCAACTTCTCATAACCCGCGATCGACTGTTGGCACTGTTACAGAAATTTACGATTATCTCAGATTGCTCTACGGCAGAGCCGGCGAACCGCACTGTCCGATTTGCGATCGCTGCATTGCGCCGCAGACAATTGATGAAATGTGCGATCGAGTCATGGCACTTCCCGATGGCACTCGCTTTCACCTTTTGGCACCAGTTGTGCGTGGAAAAAAAGGCACTCACCGCAAATTATTGTCGAGTTTAGCTGCGGAAGGATTTATTCGTGTCAAAGTTAACGGAGAAATTTTAGAACTTTCGGAAAATATCGAATTAGATAAAAATCATACGCACAATATCGAGATAGTTGTCGATCGGTTAATTAAAAAACCCGGTTTAGAAGAACGTTTAGTTGATTCTCTGGCAACTTGTTTGCGCCATTCAGAGGGAATTGCGATAATTGAAGAGTTACCGACTGAAGAAAATTCTCAACCACAGGGGCCGATGGTATTTTCCGAAAACTTTGCTTGTCCCGAACACGGCGCAGTAATGGAAGAACTTTCCCCCCGGTTATTTTCGTTTAATTCGCCCTACGGCGCGTGCCCAAACTGCCACGGTTTGGGGAGTTTGCGGACTTTTGCGCCGGAGTTGGTAGTTCCCGACGAGAAAGCGCCTCTTTATTGTGCGATCGCGCCTTGGTCAGACAAAGACAATTCCTATTATCTCTCTTTGCTTTGCAGTATTGCGGATACTTGCGGGTTTGATATCGACACTCCTTGGTATCGATTAAAGCCCGAACACCAGCAGGTAATTTTGTACGGCAATGAGTCCAAGCGCAGTGCAGAAGGTAAAAAGCGCGACGGCAGCACTGATTTTAGGAGAGATTTTAATGGCGTGATTGCCATGTTGCAGCGCCAGTACGACGATACTGGTTCTGATTTGATCAAGCAGAAGCTGGAACAGTATCGGATCGATCGCTCTTGCGAGGTTTGTCACGGCAAACGCTTGAAACCCGAAGCGCTTTCGGTGCGGTTGGGACAGTACGGAATTGTAGATTTAACCAGTATTTCGATTCGCGAATGCCGCGAACGAGTAAATAATTTGGGATTGAGCGATCGGCAATTCCAAATATCCGATTTAGCCCTGAGAGAAATCAAAGCAAGGCTGCAATTTTTGCTCGATGTCGGGTTAGATTACCTGACTTTAGATCGCGCAGCAATGACGCTTTCTGGCGGAGAAGCCCAGCGAATTCGGCTGGCGACTCAAATCGGTTCTGGTTTGACTGGTGTTCTCTACGTTTTGGACGAACCCAGCATCGGACTGCATCAAAGAGACAACTTTCGCCTGCTGCAAACCTTAACAAAATTGCGCGATTTAGGCAATACTTTGATTGTCGTAGAACACGATGAAGAAACCATGCGAGCGGCCGACCACATTGTGGATATCGGGCCCGGTGCTGGCGTCCACGGCGGCAAAATTATCTCGGAAGGAAGTTTAGAAAATTTGCTGGCGGCTGAGGGATCTTTGACTGGTGCTTATTTGTCTGGAAAACGAGTAATTGAAACCCCTAATGAAAGAAGAAAAGGCAACGGCAAAGCTCTCTCAATCATAAATGCGACGCGCAACAATTTAAAAAATATTGACGTGGAAATTCCGCTGGGAAAACTTGTCTGCGTCACGGGGGTTTCCGGTTCGGGAAAATCAACTTTAATCAATGAATTGCTGTACCCGTCGCTGCAACACTATATCACCAAAAAAGTGCCTTTACCACCCGATATGGACGCCCTCAAAACTAAAGGGGAACGCTCTCTAGAGGATGTCGTTGATAAGGTAATTGTCATCGACCAATCTCCCATCGGCCGCACTCCGCGCTCTAATCCCGCTACTTACACTGGAGTCTTTGATGTGATTCGGGATTTGTTTGCCGAAAGCATTGAAGCGAAGGCAAGAGGTTACAAAGCGGGGCAGTTTTCTTTTAACGTGAAAGGGGGAAGGTGCGAAGCTTGTGGTGGCCAGGGCGTGAACGTGATTTCGATGAATTTTCTGCCGGATGTTTACGTGCAGTGCGAGGTTTGCAAGGGTGCACGGTACAACCGGGAAACGCTGCAAGTGAAGTATAAAGGCAAGTCGATTTCTGATGTTTTGAACATGACCGTGGAGGAATCTTTGGAAATGTTTAAAAATATTCCCAGGGCGGGCGCCAGACTGCAAACTTTGGTTGATGTTGGTTTGGGTTACATTCAGTTGGGACAGCCGGCGCCGACGCTTTCTGGGGGCGAAGCGCAGCGGGTAAAACTGGCAACGGAACTGTCGCGCCGCGCTACTGGGAAGACGCTTTATTTGATTGATGAACCGACGACGGGTTTGTCGTTTTATGATGTTCACCATTTGTTAAATGTGCTGCAAAGATTGGTGGATAAGGGGAATTCAATTTTGGTAATCGAACACAATTTAGATGTGATTCGGTGCTGCGATTGGGCGATCGATTTGGGGCCTGAAGGGGGAGATAAGGGAGGCGAGATTATTGTGGCGGGGACGCCGGAGGAGGTGGCGGCAAATCCTCGTTCTTATACTGGGAAGTATTTGCAAGCGGTTTTGCAGCAGCATCCTTTGGGGGAGGCTGTAGCTGTTAGTTAATTCTCACTAAAGCACCTAACCTTCGAGGAAGGGAGATGCTGATGGGGAGTAAGAAAGATGTAGGCGATCGCCCTCCACCCCAAAACGCCGCGATCGCAACCCCCATAATCGAAAATCAAGGTAAAATCCAAAATTGCGTTAAGAGGTGATAATGGAACCTCTGAGCTACCGCCCCTGAGCTACCTATGGTCGAAGTATGAATGCAGTCGAAATCGAAGAAGCAGTTTCCAGGCTCGCTGAAGCGCCCTTTGACTCGGAAGAGTTCCCCTTTGCCTTCCTCGAAGCCTTTGGTAACAAGCCGACGACTCTCAAGCGGCTCAAAAGCAAAAGCGGTGGCTCCAACCAATCGGATCTCGGTGGCGTGCTCCAGCGCAACAATATCCATGTGAAGGTTTGCCCGGAAGGCGAGGTGACAAACACCCTCACGGCGTTGCGGGATAGTGCGGCGACGGCTCGGTATAAGGTTAAGTTTATCCTGGCCACAGATGGCAAAAGTTTTGAGGCGGAAAACCTCGCTGATGGGGAGATAGTCGCTTGCGATTACCCGGACTTTCACAACCATTTCGGTTTTTTCCTGCCCTTGGCGGGCATTACGACAGTCAAGCAGATCCGGGAGAATGCCTTTGATATCAAGGCTACGGGGCGCCTCAACCGCCTGTATGTGGAGTTGCTGAAGGAGAACCCGGAGTGGGACAAGGCCGATCGCCGGGAAGCGTTAAATCACTTCATGGCGCGACTAATCTTCTGTTTCTTCGCCGAGGATACGAATATCTTTCACAGCAATGCCCTCTTCACTGCCACCATCGAACAAATGAGTGCGAGTGATTCGTCGAATACGCACGAGGTGCTGTCGGAGATGTTTCGGGCGATGTGTACGCCACTTAAGGATCGGGAGGCGGCGAAGATTCGCAATTGGGCAGATAGATTCCCCTATGTGAATGGAGGGCTGTTTTCGGGTGGGGTGGCAGTGCCGCGTTTTAGCAAGATTGCCCGATCGTACTTACTTCATGTTGGCAATCTGGACTGGACAAAGATTAATCCCGATATTTTCGGGTCGATGATTCAGGCGGTGGCGGATGATGAGGAGCGGGGTGCGTTGGGGATGCACTATACGAGTGTACCGAATATCCTCAAGGTGTTGAATCCGCTGTTTTTGGATGATTTGCGGGAGCAATTGGAGGCAGCGGGGGAGAATGCCCGCAAGCTGCTGAATTTGCGGCAACGGATAGCGCGAATTCGGGTTTTCGATCCGGCTTGTGGTTCGGGGAATTTTCTGGTGATTGCGTATAAGAAGATGCGCGAGATTGAGTGGGAGATTAATCGTCTTCGGGGTGAGCCCGATCGCAAGTCTGAGATTCCGCTGACGAATTTTCGGGGAATTGAATTGCGTCACTTTTCTTGTGAGATTGCGCGGTTGGCCTTGATTATTGCGGAGTATCAATGTGATGTGATGTATCGAGGGCCAAAGCTGGCGCTGGCGGAGTTTTTGCCGCTCAAAAATGATAACTGGATTACCTGTGGGAATGCGTTGCGGTTGGATTGGTTGAGTCTTTGTCCGCCGACAGGAACGGGGGTGAAGTTAGTTGCGAATGATTTGTTTAGTACGCCGCTGAAACAGGCTGAGATTGATTTTGAGAATCAGGGCGGAGAGATTTATATCTGTGGAAATCCCCCGTACTATGGAAGCCGTAAACAGACGGATGAACAAAAATCCGATTTGGAGCAGCTCTGCGGTAAAAAGATAAAAAAATGGAAATCTCTGGATTATGTGGCTGGCTGGTTCCTGAAAGGTTCGGAGTTTATAGCAAATCAGCCTGCCACTTTCGCCTTTGTGTGTACCAGCTCGAATTGTGAAGGACTACAGGTATCGGTTCTCTGGAAATTTCTCCTAAGCGGCAATGCTCAAATCGTGTTCGCCTATAGACCTTTTAAGTGGGCAAATCTTGCTGCAAATAACGCTGGGGTTACTGTGAATATCGTTGGTGTTTCTACTACTTCCAACAAACAAGAGAAGAAAATATTTGAGGAGGAGCAGTTACAAGTTGTTTCTAATATCAGTCCCTACATTTTGGCAACTCCCGATATTTTTGTAGAAACAGAACCGAAACCAATTTCAACTTTACCCTCGATGATTATGGGGAGTATGCCACGCGATGGTGGGAACCTCTTGCTCTCACCTGAAGAGGCGAGGAAACTTTCTGGTTCCTATACAGAAATCCAAAGCCTCATTCGACCTTATATCGGCACCGATGAATTAGTTAAGGGAAATCAGAGAAAATGCCTTTGGATTGAGGACAGTGATTTAGATATCGCAATGTCAGTTCCTGAGATCAGAATTCGGTTGAAGAAGGTCTCTGAAATGCGAACTGTGAGTCCCCTCGATTCAACAAAAGAGTTTGCAGATCGCCCACACAGATTTGTGTATTTGGCAGGCCGAGCTAATTATCATACGGTTGGTGTTGGCGGCGCATCTTCTGAGAATAGAGAGTACCTGCCAGTTTCATTATTCGATCACCGAAGTGTCCTGAGCAATCTTGCATTCGCCCTCTACGATGCCCCACTCTGGAACATGGCACTGATCGCCTCACGCCTTCACCTAGTCTGGATCGCCACCGTCTGCGGCAAGCTAGAAACCCGATATCGCTACTCGAACACCCTCGGCTGGAACACCTTCCCCGTCCCCACCCTCACCGAGCAAAACAAAGCCGACCTCACCCGCTGCGCCGAAGATATCCTGCTAGCGCGAGAGCACTATTTCCCAGCCACGATCGCCGATATGTACGATCGCGATCGTATGGATACCGAATTCCCTCTGGTTAGGGAAGCGCACGATCGTAACGACGAAATCCTGGAACGAATCTACATTGGTCGCCGCTTCAAAAACGACACCGAACGCCTCGAAAAACTGTTTGAATTGTACACAAAAATGACCAGTCAGCCAGCACTGCCAAAAATGTCCGCCAAACCTAAAGGAGGTAAATAATGAGAAGCGCGATGGCTGCGCCCCGGCTTGCGCCTACGAGCTACCAAAATGACCCGTTAAATACAGAATGTTAAAATCAGACTAGCCCCTTATAGCCAAACAAGCCAATGCTAACCCTAGACCAACTCATTTCAGAAGCAACTGCATTACCAGATGCAGCCAAGGCTATCCTCATTGACAAAATTGTGGAGAGCATGGAAAGACAAATCGATCGAGATATTTTATTAGAAGGCGTGCAGAAAGCTCAAGAACGCATTGCCGAAATTGATAGCGGCGCAGTTCAAACCATTCCCGGAGATATTGCCTTAGCCCAAATACGGCAACTTGCACAGCAATGAAATATGAATTTCACCCAGTAGCCCTGCAAGAATATGCAGAGGCTGTGCAATCTAGACTTGAAGGGTTTTACGAATATCGTCGATTTAACTAACTGGCTTCAGCAAAAGAATTAAAAATTCTCAACTATCTCATAATCAAGCCGACCATATTCCCGCCTAGACTGAATGAAGCGAATTCTTGAGAACATACTAAGTAAATAAGTACATGGACATTAATGCATCTATCATTGACCAACGATTAGCATCAGTCGTTAACGATATTCGTCAAAAGTCCGCCGAAGAATTGCACATCCAAGATGAAGGTAAAATCAAGTCCCTCGCATTTGTATACCTATGTGTTAGAACCATCTTGGATTTAGAAGATGACGACGCTTTCGAGTGCCTGACCGAAGGATCTGGTGACTTTGGCGTAGATGCCATGCACATTTCCGAAGAGTATGATGGTGAATTTACAGTTAGCTTGTTTCAAGCAAAATACAAAAACAAGCTAGCAGGAGATTCTAACTTTCCCCAAGAAGGCATTGAAAGTTTAATCAACGCAATTCAATACTTATTTAATCCAGCAGCTAGACTAGAACATATTAATCAACGACTGCTCGCAAAAGTCGAAGAAGCTCGTAGTTTGATTCGGGATGGTTACATCCCACAGGTTCGGGCATTAGCCTGTAACAATGGCCTAAATTGGAATGCGTCTGCACAGGAAGCTATTGAACGCACTGGCTTCGGCAGTCAAGTTACGTGGGAGCATATTAATCACGAACGCTTGGTCAAAATTCTGCAAGCTTCCAAACCCGTAAAAGATTCTTTGCAACTAAGTGGCAAGGCGATCGTTGAAGATATGGAATTTAGCCGAGTATTAGTTGGCAGAATTTCCGTCACCGAAATCGCAGCACTAATTGAACGACATGGTGAACGATTATTAGAGCGGAATATTCGTCGTTACTTAGGCTTGCAAGGTAATCGCGTCAATGAGGCTATTAGAAACACTTTAACCAGCGATGAGAAGAACAATTTCTACTTTTACAATAATGGGATAACCCTAACTTGTGAAAACTTTTCGTACAACGCTTTGCAAGATGGTAATTATCAGGTGCGTGTCGAAAATTTACAAATTATCAATGGAGGCCAAACCTGTCTGACCATATTCAAAACTTTGCGTGACAACAATTTGCTTCATGAAAATGCCCAAGCTTATGTTCTGCTTCGACTTTATCAATTACCTCATGAAAACGAAAGTTTAGTTCAAAGAATCACTTATGCTACTAATAGTCAAAATCCAGTAGATCTTAAAGATTTACGCGCTAATGACGAACTCCAGCAAAGACTGGAAATAGATATTCAGCAATTAGGATTCAATTACCGCCGGAAGCGATCTGATTCTAGTACCCGTCCGATAGATATTACTTCAGGAGTAGCTGCTGAAGCCATACTATCTGTTTGGCGAGAAAAGCCTCATCAAGCAAAATTCTTCTCGCGCGAGCATTTCGGAAAACTTTATGACGCAATCTTCACCGACCAATTGAGCGGATCGCAAGTTGTAATTGCCGTTCAGCTTTACAGAATTGCAGAAAATCGTCGCAAAAGACCAAATCCTGCCGATCCAGATGTTGTTCGCTATGCTTCATGCTTTATTGCCATGCAGATGGGACGCAAGCTTCTTGCTGATTTGAATATTCAGATGAAAGACATTAGCCATCAGAATTTTCAATCGGCACAGCATCTGATTGAACAAAATAGCGAAGCCTATTTCGATGCCTCAGTACAGGATATTCAACGTGCGCTGCAAGATCTTTATGGCGAACAAGAGATTTCCTTACAGCAGCTATCTGCAACCTTTCGGCGTGGCGATTTAATCAGTAGACTTTGACTTACCAAAATGAATGTCCGATAAGTGCTACCGAACAGCCTGTCAATCGCAAAACCAAAGTTTACCACCCATGAGCAAACCGATCGCGATTCCCTCAGTTTCCGTCACCTACGCCCAGGATGGCACCTCCACCCGCCCCAACGCCCTCGGTATGCGCCCGATGCAAGAACGCGCCTACCAAAAGCGCGGCGAACAATACCTCCTGATCAAATCGCCCCCCGCCTCCGGCAAAAGTCGCGCATTGATGTTCATCGCCCTGGACAAACTAGAGAACCAGAACCTCAAACAAGCCATCATCGTCGTGCCAGAAAAGGCGATCGGCTCCAGCTTCCACGATGAGCCGCTGAGTCAGTTTGGCTTTTGGGCCGATTGGCAAGTTGAACCGAAGTGGAATCTCTGCGACGCACCGGGAAACGACGGCGGCAAAGTGGGCGCGGTGCAGAAGTTTCTAGCCAGTGGTGCCAAGATTCTGGTCTGCACTCACGCCACATTCCGCTTTGCCGTGGACAAATTCGGCATCGAAGTCTTAGACGATCGCCTGATCGCCATAGACGAATTTCACCATGTTTCGTCCAACCCAGACAACAAGCTGGGCGATCGTGTCCGCCAACTCATGGCCCGCGACAAAACCCACATCATAGCCATGACCGGCTCCTACTTTCGCGGCGATGCCGAAGCCGTCTTGCACCCGGAAGACGAATCCCGATTCGATACCGTCACCTACACCTACTACGAACAGCTCAACGGCTACCAATACCTGAAGCAACTCGACATTGGCTACTACTTCTACGCGGGTAGCTACACCGACGAGATCGTGCAGGTGCTAAACCCCAAAGAGAAAACTATCCTGCACATTCCCAACGTCAACTCCCGCGAAAGTACGAAGGACAAGATCCGCGAGGTGGAGCACATCATCGAGGAACTGGGCGAATGGCAAGGCACCGATCCCAAGACGGGATTTCAACTCGTCAAAACCGCCGACGGCACGATCCTCAAGATTGCCGATCTCGTAGACGACGACCCCACCAAACGGGATAAAGTCGCCACCGCCCTAAAAGACCCCACCCATAAGAACAATCGCGATCGTGTGGACATCATCATCGCCCTCGGCATGGCGAAAGAGGGTTTTGATTGGATCTGGTGCGAGCACGCCCTGACGATCGGCTACCGCTCCAGTTTGACAGAGATTATTCAGATTATCGGTCGCGCCACCCGTGATGCACCAGGGAAAACCCGCGCTCGATTCACCAACCTGATTGCTGAGCCGGATGCCGCCGAATCTGCCGTCACCGAGGCAGTGAACGACACGCTCAAAGCCATTGCGGCCAGCCTACTGATGGAGCAAGTGCTCGCGCCACGCTTCGAGTTCAAACCCAAGCGCCCCGACAATCAACCAACACCCGGTTTCGACTACGGGGAAGATGGTTACAATCCAGGCAAGTGCAACGTGGGCATCAATCCAGAGAGAGGCCTGATTCAAATGGAAATTAAGGGATTAGCCGAACCCAAGAGCCCGGAAGCCGAACGCATCTGCCGCGAAGACTTGACCGAACTGGTGACGGCCTTTGTCCAAGATAAGCCCGCGATCGAGCGCGGCCTATTTGATGAAGAACTGGTGCCGGAAGAACTCACCCAAGTTCGCATGGGCAAAATCGTCAAAGAGAAGTTCCCAAATCTAGAAGCGGAAGATCGAGAAGCCGTCCGCCAACACGCGATCGCCGCCCTAACCCTTGTCCAGCAAGCTAAAAAAACCATGAACGAAAGTGGTGGGCAGTACGCCACAAATCCTGGTGGTGGGGAAGCAGCGAAAAACACCTCACTCCTCGATGGGGTGAGGAAGTTCGCCCTATCGGTAACAGATCTCGATATGGATCTGATCGATCGCATCAATCCCTTTGGGGAAGCCTACGCCATCCTAGCTAAGTCCATGAGCGAAGAACGGCTGAAGCAGGTGGCAGAAGTCATTGCGGCTAAGCGAGTAACCCTTAGCGTGGAAGAAGCGCGGGAATTAGCCAAACGGGCGCTGCGGTTCAAGCAAGAAAAAGGCAGGTTGCCCTCTCTCACAGCAGTCGATCCCTGGGAAAAACGGATGGCAGAAGGAGTTGCCTTCCTGCAACGCAAAGTGAAGGAGGAAACTAATGCCTAAGTACACCACCGATGATGATTTGGAATTGCTCGGTGAATTGGGCATGGACATGACCCCCGAACCCTCCGGCCAGCGTTCTGCCAGAGAAGAGCGGATCGTCGCAGGCTTTGAGGAGATCGAGCGGTTTGTGGAAGAATATGGCAGACTGCCCCAGCATGGGGAAGATCGGGATATCTTCGAGCGACTTTATGCCGTGCGACTCGATCGCCTGCGAGAATCGGAGGAATGTCGCGCAGTCTTAGAACCGCTAGACTCACGCGGACTGTTAGATGCTGAGACTGATACCAGCCTGATCGCAGAAAGCAATCTGACAGATGAAGCACTGCTGACCTCCCTTGGCATCGATACAGCCTCAGAGAACGATGTTACCCAGCTTACTCATGTGCGATCGCGCAGCGAAATCAAAGCAGCCGAGGAAATCGCCCAACGGACTCCCTGCCAGGACTTTGATGAATTCAAACCCATCTTTGACAAAGTGCAACGGCAATTGCAGTCGGGGGAACGGCAAACCATCAAATACCAGGACTATGCGGCCGTAAAGGAAGGTGATTTGTTCATCCTTGATGGGCAGAAGGTGATGGTGGTCGATATGGGTGAGCCGTTTGTCAGTGACTATGGTCGATCGGACTGCCGACTGAGGGTGGTTTATGACAATGCCACCGAGAGCGATTTGCTAGTGCGATCGCTCCAGCGTGCTTTAAATAAAGACAAGGCCAGCCGCCGCATCACCACCCCAGATTTCGGCCCCCTGTTTTCTCACATTGAAGCAGCAGACGACTTACCAACTGGGTACATTTACGTGCTCAGGAGCCAATCGGATCATCCCTTCATTGCTGAGAATCGGTCTGTCATTCACAAGATTGGTGTCACCGGAGGAGACGTAAAAAGCCGAATTGCCAACGCCAAGAAAGACCCCACCTATCTGCTAGCAGATGTGGAAATCGTCGCAAAATTCAAACTGGCAAATATGAACCGGAAGCGACTTGAGGCACTCCTTCAGAAGTTCTTCGCCAGCGCTCGATTGGATTTGGAATTACAGGATCGCTTCGGTATACCAGTGCAGCCAAGGGAGTGGTTCCTCGTTCCACTAGAAGTCATTGAGGAGGCGATCGAAAAAATCAAGGAAGGAACCCTCGATCAATTCCGGTACGATCGGGAAACAGCAAGTCTCACTCGATCGTAATGCTATCTAAGGGGAATACGTCCAATTAGAACCCAAACTAAAAATGGCAAAGGATCTCTTCCACAACAGGGTCAAAATCGCCCTACAAAAAGATGGCTGGAAGATTACTCACGATCCCTACCAGTTACGTTATGGTGTTGCTGATGTCTACATCGATCTTGCAGCCAAAGAAGCGATCGCCGCTGAAAAAGAAGGACGTAAAATAGCTGTAGAAGTCAAAAGTTTCGCAGGTGGCTCCACCATTTCTGAATTGCACACCGCCCTCGGTCAATTCCTCAACTATCGCATTGCCATCGAAGTCTCTAGCGAACCAGAACGTATACTCTATCTGGCAGTGCCCACCGATATCTACCAAATGTTTCTCAGATTTGAACCCGCAAAAACTGTCATCGAACGTTATGAAATTCGACTAATTATTTACAATCCAATTCGTGAGGCGATCGACCAATGGATAGACTAAACGAATACCGCCAAATTGTTTGTGACTTTCTCGAAGACTTTTCTAAAAATGACGCAAATGCTCAGTTAATCTTCGATATCGCCCGCGATCGATACCTCGTTATGCACAACGAATGGCGCGACGAATATCGCATCTATGGGTGTGCCATGCAGCTTGATATCATCGAAAATCAAATCTGGATTCAACACAACAGTACCGAGATTTATATCGATCGAGAACTGATTCAACGTGGCGTGTCTCCTCAAGATATCATTCTGGGGTTTCGCTCCCCCAGCATCCGAAAACTCCTTGCCACCAACTATTCCTAGAGACAAAGATTCTGTGATAAAATGATGAGATAGCACGTTATTATTTGCCCTAGGAAAATGGCAAAACCGATATTTCAATTGTCTCGTGTTTCGGGAGTTCCAGTCACAAAGTTCTATGCGTATTTTGTCCTCCAGCACCTTGCGAAACTTTTGGGAAACTCATCCAGATGCCTCAGAAGCACTAAAAACTTGATACTACGAAGCGTCTCGCGCCGATTGGCAGAGTCCAGTCGATGTTAAGTCCGCTCATGGTAATGCCAGCATCATTGGCAACAATCGTGTTGTGTTTAACATCAAAGGCAATTCCTATCGGCTGATTGTTGCCATTCGTTATGACATCGGCATTATTTTTATCCGCTTTATTGGCACTCATGCCGAGTATGACAAGGTAGATGCAGAAACAATCTAAACACAAATTGATATATGGAAATACGTCCAATTAGAACCCAAACTGACTATCAGGATGCCCTTCGAGAGGTTGAATTGCTGTTTAATGCAGCTCCAAATACACCTGAGTCCGATCGCCTAGATGTGCTCAGTACCCTAGTAGAAGCTTACGAGAAGGCACACTTTCCGATCGCAATACCCGATCCAATTGCAGCCATTCAATACTACATGGATGCCCGCGGATGGTCTGGTAGCGATTTGGAACAATGTATTGGCAGTCGAGTTAAAGTTTCTGAGATATTATCTCGCAAACGATCCTTGACTCTGGAAATGATTCGGAAGCTGAATCAAGAGTTAGGAATTCCCGCTGAGATTCTCATCCAGCCCTATGAGTCGCTACAAACCTCCGCCTAACAATAGAACACCATTCCGACAACAGCACAGTAAACTGAGAGTGACCCCATTTGGGAGCATCTCAGTTTTGTAAAAAGCATTTTTTTTATTGTAGTGCGAGCGTCCCCGCTCGCGTATTGTACAATACGCGAGCGGGGACGCTCGCACTGTAAATGCAAAACTGAGATGCTCCCCCCCATTTAGCCCCAATTAACCTATGCCACGCTGGTTCAATACCGCAGGCCCCTGTCGCGAAGACATCCACTATCTGCTCCCTGCTACCCGTCGCCTCCCCAACCTAGAGCGACTGATTGCTCAGCAGAACTATTTCGTCATTCATGCACCCCGACAAGTGGGTAAAACCACCGCCATGCTAGCTTTAGCCAAACAACTCACCGACAGCGGACAATACACCGCCGTCATGGTTTCGGCTGAAGTCGGCGCACCCTTCAGTCAAGACATCGCAGGTGCAGAAGAGGCGATTTTGGCTGCTTGGCGGCGGGCGATTTCCGTCCGACTTCCCCAGGAATTACAGCCTCCTGCTTGGCCTTCGTTGGAATCGGGACAGCGAATCGGCGATGCACTGAGTCTTTGGGCGCAAGCATCCCCTCGTCCTTTGGTAATTTTTATTGATGAAATTGACGCACTGCAAGACCAAGCCTTGATTTCCATCTTGCGCCAACTGCGCGATGCTTATCCCAATCGTCCTAAAGCTTTTCCTCAATCCGTTGGCTTAATCGGTTTGCGAGATGTTCGCGATTACAAAGTCGCTGCGGGTGGTAGCGACAGACTCAATACTTCTAGTCCGTTTAATATTAAAGTGCGATCGCTAACTTTACGAAATTTTAACGCCGAAGAAGTCGCCGAACTCTACGCACAACACACTCAAGATACCGGACAAGTTTTTACACCCGAAGCAACAGCCTTAGCCTTTGAATTGACTCAGGGACAGCCTTGGTTAGTCAATGCGCTAGCCAAGGAAATAGTAGAAGAATTAGTTACTGATGAATCGATCGCAATTACAGCCGACCATATTTTAACAGCTAAAGAAATTATAATTCAACGTCAAGATACGCATTTGGATAGTTTGGCAGAACGACTCCGAGAAAATCGAGTCAAAGCGATTATCGAGCCGATTTTAGCAGGACAAGAACTGCCCGAGTCTTCTAATGACGATCGCCAATACCTCGTAGATTTGGGCTTGCTAAAACGATCTCCGGCGGGGGGTTTAGTCATCGCCAATCCGATTTATCGAGAAGTTTTGCCGCGAGTCTTAGCCCAAGGACCGCAAGATAGTTTACCGATTATCAGTCCGAGTTGGTTGAACTCTCGCGGAGAACTGATGACCGATGCCTTACTCCAAGCTTTTATGGCCTTTTGGTTGCAACATGGCGAACCGTTACTCAAAAGTGCTTCCTATCCCGAAATAGCCCCTCATTTAGTGCTGATGGCGTTTCTGCATCGGGTGATTAATGGCGGGGGAACTTTGGAACGGGAATATGCGATCGGGCGCGATCGCATGGATCTATGTTTGCGCTACGGTGAGGTAACATTGGGTATTGAACTGAAGGTTTGGCGGACTAAGAAAGCCGACCCTCTGAGCAAAGGTTTGGAACAGTTAGATGGATATTTGGCTCGATTGGGACAGGATTCGGGTTGGTTGGTAATATTCGATCGCCGCGAGAATGCACCGGAAATCGAAGAACGGCTGAACACTGAGATTCATACTACTCCAATCGGGCGATCTGTTACTGTTATTCGAGCTTGAAGTTCTGTATAGGACTTACGCAGCCACAACCTAATTATGTCATTCTGACCGCAGGGAAGAATCTCAAGCCCTGGTAGATTCATTATCCGTGTATAACTCGTGTAAGAGTTAGCAAAACATTAGTATTTATTTGATTATAATCTTAAAGATTATGGATTATTGTTATATAGAGTTCGCATCAAAAGATACAAATTCCCTCTACCGCGCGATTGAACTCTTCACCATGATTAAGCTTGCAAAAGAGACCGATGAAACAACCAACGATCGACCATTTATAAACTATTTGACCGACGCAGAACGTTCATATTTTTGGAATCCCTCCCCTGAAGAAGAAGAAGAGTGGAGCGACGAATGGTTTTCCACGCCGATCGAAATTCGCCGCTCTTCTAGAATGCTGACCCCACCGTGGGATTTAGAATCTATGCTCGATGCGTTTTGGGTGGGAGATTACGAGCTGATTGACATTCAAGAACAAAAAGGAAAATACTACTTAAGGTTCGATCCGCATGGCTATCCATACGGTGGTACAGGTTGCATGGTCGCTTTGCTTGAATGCTTTGGTCATAGGGTTGTGGGCATAAATGATGGCGCTGGGTACGAGAAATACACGCCAAAAACTGAGTTCTGGAAGCCGAAGCAGAATGGATAGAATGCACCTCAACTTTCACAAAGCAGGATTTTGGATGAAAGATTAACTATCTTGAATTGTCGGAGACATTGCCATATTTTGTGCTTGTTGCTGCATGAATTCAATGTCCGATCGCAACCAAGTGCGGGGCCCGCTGCACTGATGAGCAATTAACAGCCCCCACAGTCCTTTGTTCGTTAAAATTGGCACGACTAAATTGGCGCGAACTTTCAGGCTACGCAGAAAATCTCGGTGGCATGGGTTAATTGGTTCTACTTCAATATCTGCAATTGCTTTAACTCTGCCGGCTTCGTACAAAGCAGCGTATTCGTCGTTAAAACATTCATCTGGCCCTGTTGAACCCAAGATTGAGAGTTCGATCGCACTTAACATCTCGTAAGTCACTCGACCTTGCCACTGTCTGTAAAAATAGTACAGTACGGCGCGATCGCTCTGCAAAACTTCTCGAATGTCGTAGAGGGATTTTTCAACGAATACATCGCGCTTTAGACGATCTGTCAAGCGGTTAACAATGTTTTGCAGCCGATCGCCAGACATAGTATTAACTCCTTTAATTCCTAGTACACTCGCCAGATATTAATTCTTGAACTTACACAATCACCACACCTCAATTTGTGGCGCTTCGGGATTTTTGCGCCCTCGAAAATGAGTAATTTTTGGCTTAACAGTTGTCGGGATGCGAGCAACATTATACTATTATCTTGACAGAGATAGCAATATTTTCGGGAAACGGGCGATGGCGTCGGGCCCCGGAAGCTACGGCTTTTTTTGCGCGAAGAAGCACCGGCGGGACGCCTGTTCCACAAAGGAAGAGAAAAGGAAGAGTTTACAAGTGCTGGGAGAATTGCTAGATCGGCCTAAAGTTGGTTCCTCTTAAAGAGAGGAACTGCTACGATATCTCGATATCTAGAGGAAGCATCAAATATGTCTGTGCTAGAAGCTGCTTGGAAACACGAATTTATCGCTACGAACGGCATTAAACTGCACTATGTCACTCAAGGTTCTGGGCCGCTGATGCTGATGCTGCACGGATTTCCTGAATTTTGGTATTCTTGGCGGCATCAAATCCCGGAATTTGCATCAGATTATAAAGTCGTCGCTGTGGATCTCAGGGGTTACAACGACAGCGACAAACCTCACGATCGATCTGCTTACGTGATGGCAGAGTTTGTTCAAGATGTCAAGGGCATTATTCAGGGTTTGGGATACGAAAGTTGCGTCTTAGTTGGTCACGACTGGGGAGGCGCGATCGCCTGGAATTTTGCTTATGCTTATCCCCAAATGGTGGATAAATTAATTGTGATGAATCTACCCCATCCGGCCAAGTTTGCTGAAGGGCTACGCACTCCCCAACAATTGTTGAAAAGTTGGTACATCTTTTTGTTTCAGTTGCCAGTTTTGCCGGAGTTGTTAATTCAATTGGGCGACTATCAGGCAATTTCGGCTGCTTTGGAAGGTATGGCGGTTGACAAAAGCGCCTTTACTCCCTCAGATATCGAAGCTTACAAAGATGCGGCTGCCAAACGGGGCGCTCTGACTGCTACTATCAATTATTACCGCAATATTGCTCGCGGATTTCTCGATCGCCCGAATTGGAGGGTTCTGGAAGTTCCCACGCTGATGATTTGGGGAGAAAATGATGCCGCCCTCGGCAAAGAGTTAACCTATGGAACAGCAGATTACGTCCGGGATTTTCAGATTCATTACATTCCTAATTGCAGCCACTGGGTGCAGCAGGAACAGCCGCAGTTAGTGAATAGGTACATGAGAGATTTTTTGGCAAGTAAGTTCATTTAATATCATATCCAGTTTGATCGGAATGCTACTGAGCCGGCGAGTAGGACGATCGCGATTCACTCAGAAAATTATTATTCCCATGCCAGCAGAGATATTCACCGACTGCTGATTCCCTCCGTAGTGCGCCCGCTCATTTCGCTGGGGTGAATGCGGTAAATTGCAATTACCTCCGCACGTCCCAGCGAGTCAATCCAGGTGCGATTGATGGCGGGTGAAAGTTTGGGGTTGTGTTCTTTGACCAATTCCATCGCGCGCTGTCTGGCTGTTCCGTAAGACGTTCTGCTCGCCCGTTCACATTAAATATAATCTGTGGTATAAAAACATCTCTTCTCCAAAAAGATGGAAGGTGAAATGATATAATTTTTGACATTCCCAACCTAAAAAATGGGGAGCAAGCCAATCAAATGTTCGCAGTCAGTTTTTATGACACCAGACATCTTGGCAGCGCAGCAGCAAAGAAATCACCGCATAATTGTCTCGGCCCTCATTTGTCTGACGCTGCTGGGACTGGCATTGCGCCTTTATTTGGCGTGGCGCACCAACCAAACTCTCCCCGATACCCCCGCCCGTCTCAGAGGCGACGAACCGGGCTATGAACGTTTCGCATACGATCTGCTGAACGGTTATTTTTTTCAGAGGCCAGGCAGGACGCCTGTTTATCCCTTTTTTATAGCTGGATGCTATGCAATTTTTGGTCGTTCTCCCGCATCTGTAGTCTACGTACAAGCTTTTTTGGGGGCGACAATCATCCCGCTAACTTTTATCCTGGCACGGCGTTTTACTGGCCCTCAAAGTGCCTTAGTAGCGGCTGGATTAGTTGCGATCAATCCCTCCCTCATTCATCATGTCAGGCTGCTGCAAACAGAGGTTTTATACACGCCTTTAATACTTTTAACAGTGCTGGGCCTGTTGCGGGCATTGGAACAGCCGCAGTGGCAAAATTTTTCATTAGCAGGTGCGCTGTTGGCAATTACGAATCTTTGTCGCCCGACAGGGATGTTGCTTCCAGCAATTGTGCCACTATTGATGCCGCGTCAATGGCATTTTAAGCGCAAGATTGCTTTGTTTCTTGCTTATTTGGGCGCAATTATCATCATTACTGCACCTTGGACTTACCATAATTATCGAACGCACAAAACTTTTTTGATTTACAGCGTTTCTACGGCGCTGCTGTGGCAAGGAAGTCCAGAGTTTTATCATTTGGCTTATGAAAAACTGCCAAAACGCCATATTGTTCAGATTTGGGAGGAAGAACTCAATCCGGCTCGGAATGGGGGACACAATGCTTTTACAATTGAGGGCGATCGCTATTTTACCAAACGGGCGATCGCTTCCATCCTCCGCGAGCCTGCTGTCTATCTCTGGTATTGTGTGCAAAAAGCAGTTTTTTTCTGGTTGGGAAACCCTATAAGTGACTGGCCTTATCAGGATCTGTTTAATGTGAAGGCAATGCGGCTATTCTTTTCGCCGCCACAGATAGTCGGCATGTTAGCGGCGCGAAATTTGCCTGTATTTGCTGCTTTGGGCATGATAGTTTTGCGGCATCGCTGGCGGGAGTTTTTGCCGCTGTTGCTAGTCTGTGCCTATTTTACTGTGATTCATGCGCTCACTTTTACAGAAGTTCGGCACAGTGAGCCGCTGCACCCGATTTTGGCGGTCGTAATTGCTACGGCGGCGGGAGAACTTCAGCGTCGCTTGAAGTTAATTAGTCAGTAGGTATTAGGCAGTTTGTCATGAGTTATTAACCCAGTGTGCTCAAAAAGAATTATTCGGAATTTTACCATCGCCATTTTAATCGCCCTCAGCCTTGAGTTGTACAGCCCAACGGCAATTTTTGTTCAAAACATCGAAACAATTAAAATTTCCGGCAATGCTGCGGGTGTTAAGCTGTTGTGCATTTAAATTGTATATTTCGAGTCCCGATCAAAAATCGTCAAATCCTCTCCCCCGATCCCCATC
>NZ_JAUBPT010000151.1:0-19326 GCF_036700905.1 Microcoleus sp. S13_C3
ATAAGTTAGGAGTTTTGATTCAATCAGCTAGAGCAAAACCTTTCATTATATCATAAATTTATTTTGCAAGAGGTCTAATGCACCCACCACTAAAGCTTTTTGCGTGTTGGCGTAGATCAAATCCTATTGACGAGCTTTTGGAACAACTTTAGCAATCAAAGGAGTAGCGCGGTTACACTACTTTAACTCTGGCTCAAGCTGCTTTCTTTACGAACTTTTATCGCTTCATTCGCTAACACCTCAACGGGAATTTGCTGTTGCTCTAATAATGGCTTAAAAGAACCATCTACAAATAAGCCAACTAGACAGCTATCTCGATAGGTTTGGCAATATTTATTAGGCAAAGCTCTGCGCTACCAGGCTTACCGCTCTGGTCGAAAAATAGTATTTTCATCTGTTTTTTAACCGGACAAGTTTTCCATATATTCTACAGGAATTACGCGATTTTTCAAGTGTGAAACTATCTGTAGTGGTAAAACTTGCAAAATAGGAAAACTATATATAGCAATCCTAAATCATTCTCATAATTATTGTAGGGGCAATCCGACCCCTACTCCCCGTGGTTGCCCGATAGATAGGGGGTAGGCACGGGGAGTAGGGGTAGCACTACCCCTACAAATTTATCTGAATCATTTAGGATTGCTATAGTGAAAAATGTAGATTAATTGCATCAGGTTTGGCATATTTACTATGCCAAAAATTGGAGCGAATCAACCAAAGCCGTTCCCAGAGTCGCTGTTCGGGTTCAGCTAAATTAGTGAGTTTTACGCCGGAGTTTGACTGAGTTTCTGGTAGGCCTACTCCACACAATTCAACTCGATCTTGACTGGCTGCTAATTGATGCGTAAGCTCATATATATCAATCCTAAATCATTTGCATAATTATTGTAGGGGCAATCCCACGCCCGGTTGCCCGATAGATAGGGGGTAGGCACTCTTAGCACTACCCCTACAAATTTATCTGAATCATTTAGGATTGCTATACATATCGATCCAAGCGTACTCGCTCAGGCTGTGTTTCGCATCTTGACGGCTTATTAATTCTGTAATTTACAGTGTGTGTGATGAAACACCTTATCTGTGGGTTTGCGCGAAAATATTGACTGTGAATTCATTATTTTATACCTTATTTTTATTGTTTGTCTTAATGTTCCGAACTAAAAAATAACCTTTAGTAAAGTGATAATAAAGCTTGTCCCCTTGCCCTCTGCACTTTCAACCGCAAGTGTCCCTTTATGGGCTTCAATAATACTCTTTGCTAAAAATAATCCTAATCCCCAGCCGGTTTGCTCCTGGGCACAAATGGTTCGACGAAATTGTTGAAATAGGATGGATTGAGCGTCTATGGCGATCGGATTGCCTTCATTATGGATAGTAAGGCTGACCTGCGTTTGGGTTTGCTGGAGCGTGAGTGTAATCGGCGTAGTAGCATTACCATATTTCACAGCGTTAATTGCTAAATTTTCAATCACCCGCCGTATTTCTTTGCGGCTGCAAAAAGTCCTGATATCAGGGTCAGAAACCACAATAAACCGCTCTCCATAGGCGAATCTCAAATCGTTTACTACCTCTTGGACTAGCATCTCAAAATCGCATTCTTCAAATTCAATCTTTAAGCTCTGCCCTGCCCGTAGCCGACTCGCATCTAGCAGATTTTGAATCATCGAATCCAGCCGATTGATCGCACTGAGCATCCTCGTCGCCACATCCCTATGGCTGTCTCCTGTTTCAAGCCGCCGCAGAGTTAGTTGAGTTCCCATTTTTACGACATTGATGGGATTTCTGAGGTCGTGAGTTAGCGTCACCATAAATAATTCTTGAATATCTCGCAGCGTTTCGGAGAATTGAGTGGCGGCGTCATTAACGACTTGCTCGATGGAGCCGATAATAATGTCTCGATCCTGCACTCCTAAAGGTGCTTCTTCTTCTAAAACTTGAAATATTACTTGACGGAGGAGGTGATACTCGAAAATGAGGTGAGTCATGGAGTAGTCAGCATACCCCGCCCGTTCATGCCCATGCAGCTTGCCAATCCGCGTACTTTCTACCTCGTCGGCTGTGATTCGGGCAGGTGTCCTGACAATTCTGTTTGAGAGTTCATCTACCAGTTGGTTTAAGTACAGAGGTAGGGAATCTTGCAAGACAAGAGAATTTTGATGCGTTGATGCACCCACTTCATCACGCGCCCGCTTCTCCCACATCCCCATAATTTTTTCAGCATTTTCTTTAAGACGGTCAGACGCTTCGTTCGACATCGATTCTGATTTTCTGCATGAGTGGCTCTTGAGAAAGCATTATACAGGACTTTCCAGATAATATAAGTGAAGTACCCCCCGGAAGCCGAGTTTCAGCAAGAAACTCGGCTTCTGGAGGGTACTTTATAAAGGTGAAATTTGCTGTGATTAAGGAATTAAACCCGCCATGATATTAATACTCCTCCCTACAAGTGCGGTATTCAAGAAAGATGAGAGAATGCTAGAGCAATCAAGCTCATCGCCTCAGCGCGAGCTACTCTGTACATCTGAAACTTGAGTAGTCATGCCAAGAACAAAAGAAGAGTTTGCGTAGATTTTTGAGGTAAGGTCATGGTCGATAGGATTTAGTGATTTTTACGTACTTATTGAAGTTTCCACGCAATTAGACCAACAAGTACAATCAGACCTAATGCTCTACGAAAGTAATTAACGCCTTGAAATAATTCTTCCCAAGCCCAAGTAAACAAAGAGCCAAAGGCTACTAGCTCCAACCCTAAATTAATTTTACCTGTTGTAACTATGAGCGTTAATAAACTAGCTACCATCCCGACACTCAGTGGTAGATTTGGCATCTGAGCTATAACAATTTTGCCTTCGCTGTCCCGGAATGTGCGATCGAACAATGTGTTTTCCATGAGTTTTTCGTGTCAATGTAATAAACAGAACTAGGTTAACAGTAAATACTCCAGACTGTTTGGGGAACGATACTACAGGGAGCATCTCAATGAAAGCAGCCCAGCTAGAAAATGGAGTTTTGAGGCAGGAGACTGTCTTGCTGCGAGGCAGAAGGAAAGAGTCAGAAGGAAGGAGCCAGAAGAAGTATTTTTACAAATATGAGAGGCTCCCGATACTACAAGCTTTACCGAGCCAGGATCATAAAAAAGTCAAATTAAATGCCAGTCAGGAGTGGAGATGAGATTCATTTAATTATCCGCAGTGGCTCAAAATTTTATAAAATAAGCCATTAAGCCCTAGAAAAACTGTCCGCCCTCATGAACAGTTCAACATTTGGTTTCTCCTTGATAAAGTTTGTTTTCTTGATTTCCCATCCGCAATTTATTCGGGTTATGTTTGCCCTCCTTACTCAAGTTTTTTTCGTTGAGTGTTTATAGGGTATTTTCATAGTAAAAGTAAAAAAAATAAATATCCTCTTTCGCTTGGAATAGTTTAGATTACAATATTATCTATAATTGGACAGACATAATCTTTTTTATACTATCGCATCGAGAGCGATCGACCTCATGCTCAAATCAAAAGTCAGCAATTCACAGCTCTCAACCTTTTCGTGAAGCAGGCTTGAACCTCTGTTACCAGTGCAGTAATTTCTGTTTGCAGAGCTTGAATAGATTTTGTACCCGCTATTTCTGCTCGATCGCTCTCAGCATCCTGACTCAGAAAAAATGTAGCCAGCATGGCTGTCAAATAACTGCATACGCGATCGCACACAACGCCAGCAAAAAACAAAGCACCCCTCCTTGGGCTGGTTTCGGAAAGTAATCAGAGCCGATCGTGCTCATCAACATTCCCGTCAACCACAGCGCAGTGCCATAGTCATTAATGCCACCAGTACCATTAGGAAGTTCGCGCTCAAACGCATTAATGCCAGCCGCGCCAATTAGAGTGACGCTCGCTATCAGTTCAGAACCCCCATTTTGAAGCTAGTCCAGGCTTCAGGTGATTCAGCACACGCACCATACAACCGCTATATTTAAGCCGTCAAGATAAGTAATTGGACAGAATTAATTACACACTGATTTTTTGCTGATTCTTTACTAGACAAGGCTTGTAGCCCAAATTTTTGTGTAATTAATTGTGTCCTACTACTTAGTAAAAAAGTCCTGCTTATTTACCATTTTTTTGACCAAATGGCTCGAAACCCGCCACTTCTGCCAGCGTATAAAGTGGCCGATCCTTCACCTCCTCATAAATCCGCCCCACATACTGACCCAAAATCCCAATACTCACCAACTGCACCGCACCCAAAAAGAAAACCGCCATAATCACAATTGTCAAACCAGTTAATGCCGAACCCGCAGAGAAAAGACGCCAATACAAAACCAAAAAAGCCATCAAAACAGACACGAAAGCCGAAAATAAACCCAAATAAATCGACAGTTGCAGAGGAACTTTTGAAAAAGACACTAAACCGTTCATCGCCAAAGCAAAAGATTTACTGAAGGTATACTTAACATCGCCAGCAAAACGCGGATCGCGTTCAAACTTAACCGCCGTTTGTTTAAAACCAATCCATGCCCGCAGTCCCCGAATGTAGCGGTTGCGTTCAGGCATCGCATTGAGTACGTCCACCACGCACCTATCCATCAAACAAAAATCTCCCGTATCTGTGGGAATATCAACATCAGCAAGATGGCGCAAAATGCGATAATACATATAAGCTGGCAACCGCTTAAACCAACCTTCTTGACGGCGTTGAGTGCGCTGAGCGTACACAACTTGATAGCCCTGCCGCCACTGTTCTACCATATCCATAATTAGCTCTGGCGGGTCTTGCAAATCGCCGTCCATGATGACTACAACTTGACCTCTAGAAAAGTTTAAACCAGCAGTTACAGCTATTTGATGACCGAAATTGCGGGCAAAACTGAGGTAACAAATTCGCGAGTCTTTTTCGTGCAATTCTCGCAAAAGTTCGAGAGAGCGATCGCGACTGCCATCATTGATTAAAATTAATTCTACTGGGCCGTCCATTCGAGCCATCACGGCACTAATTCGCCGGTAAAGTTCAGCTAAATTTTCTTCCTCGTTATAGATGGGAATTATCAAGGAATACTTAGGTCTATCGTTCATCGCAGTTGCTGTAAGGAAATTGGGTTGTCAACTGTTAAATCAAATAAATCAAAAGGTTATTTTTTCACAAACACACTCAGTGGATCCATTGACCATTTTTGTAGGTATGTTTGATTTTTTACAACCATCTCTTTTCCTTGTCGGTCGTCATTTTTTGTAGCTGAGTAAAGTATGGCACAAGGGGTAAAACTTTTGTAAGGTTCCGAGTTGAGCTTTTGCTGGACAACAGGATCGATAGTGGAAATGTGCTCGATGCGAGGTGCTGGTTTTCCCGACTCTGCAAACATTACCCACAAGGGATATTCCCAGACATTTTTAGCCCAAAATGACAGTCCTATATTCGTGCAGTTTTTAGATTTAACAAAATCTACTGCTGTATTGTAAGCAACCTCGATGTTCGGCCGACTTGCAAAGTAAAGCTCATGTCTGCTGCTATTAAAAATGTTACTATCTCCAAGGAGAGGTCGAAAGTTGTTGTGAAAAATCCAAGGTAGCGACATAACCATCAGAATCGCCACCAGATAATTCGCTATTTTATGATTTGATAATTCCGATACGGCTAATCCAAATAGTGGGGAAAATAATACAAATATTGACATGTGATGTCGGCTGTGCCAAGGCTGCAATTTCAGCAGAAGACACAGCAGTAAAAATGCCATTATTACAGCACTTAAATAGGTTAATACTATTTTTGTTTTTCTCCAACTTGGGGTGTTAAGTATAAGTGGGATTGTGGCCAAGGTCAGCCAGAAGTGGATGGGATTTGTAGCTGTGTTTTCATTAAATGACGGTGTAGCGATCGCAAATACTTGTCCGGGAGGCCAAGTGATGCGCGGGTCGTTTGTAGCTACGCCCAATATTCTGTGCAGGAGGTTGATACCTCCCACAATTATACCATTAATTCGGGAAATCCTCGTACCGGCTTGCATACCTAAATTTCTAATTACATTTGACAGGAAAGTTTGCAGGGTAAATACTTCTATTTTATATTCTTTAGTAAAACTTTGAGGTGCTCCGATCGCATAACCGAATAAATCGTAATTTCGCCAAAAGTGACCGACATTTAAAACAAAAGCCACCGTGGCTATAATCAAAATTGGTTGCAGCATTTTTGCCCGAAAACTTTTAATTCCTCCTACAATAAACCAAACAATAAAAGGCAAACAAAATATATAAGCTGTCGTTTTTGTCAAGAGAGCTAGACCCAAACTAGCACCAATTTTAAAAGTATTAAACCCCGTAATTCCTGCGGAGAGTCCTGCTAAACCGCAGCAAACAAAACAAACTACCCAGAAACATACAGCATAATCGTTTTGAGTGCTAGAACCCTGGAGGATACCCATTGGCAAAGTCGCAGCAAAAACAGCAGCAAAAACTTGACCGCGCAAATTAGCGCCCAGTTGCTTAGCAATTAAAGAAACTGCGATCGCGCTTCCCACCATACTCAACCACTGTACCAAATTAGCAAAGCGATCGCCCCTGCTTAAAATCTGAAAGTGCATAATCGCAAACTCAGCCCAAGGCGGGTGATACAACTGTGGCACATAAGAAGTGGGATAATGCTCGACACTACGGTTTTGCATCCAGTGCACAACCCGGCTCATGTGATAAGTCATAGAATCCCAATTGTTAGGCGGTGCAACTACAGCAATCAAGCCCACCGCAGCAAAAATAAATAATACACCGCCTAGCAACCCCAGTAAGAAATTCGGAAATTTCTCATCTTGATTTTTCTCCACAATTGGCTGGACAATTTTAAATTTTAGATAAAAAATCAACAACAAAATATCTACTACCAACCACAGCCCGAACACCCACTCAAAAGTCAGCAACCTAAATAAACTAAAAATTTCAGTAGATAAAGCAACAATAACTCCCGCCACAATTGCTGCGGACAAAATAGCGCTACGCCAACAATTATCTATTTTCTGAAATATGAGAAACAAAATGCCCAGAGCCACCAATGGAATCAAGCCGAATATATCTGTTATCATAGATTGGGAGCCTGAATTTAAGACAGGACGCTCAGCGCGGGAAGGCTAAAACCCAGGTTTTATTGTTAATTCCTGGTTGTCTTTACCTACTGTTTTAGAGTATAAACCATGTAGTTTGCGTAAGTCCTCTAACAATTACCATCATAACGGAGAGATAAACAAATCATGGCTAATTCTAACTATCTTTGGCAAGCCAATCAAGACTTAAGCGAAGCTTGTCTTCAACATCCCTTTGTCAGAGGCATTGCTGACTGCAGCCTCCCCCAAAATAGTTTTGCATATTACGTTGCACAAGACGCATTTTTTCTGGGAGCATTCGCTCGCGCTTACAGTATCGCTGCGGCAAAAGCACCCGACTGGGATGGGTTTGAAATTCTCCACAATCTCGGCAGCGGTGTTTTAGAAGAACTTCGTTTGCATCAAGGATATGCAGCCAAATGGGGTGTAAACTTGCAAGAGGCAAAACCGGGAATTGCTACCCGCCGCTACACAGATTTTTTATTAGCGACAGCCTGGGGCAGTGGTGTAGGTTTGACAGTAGCCGCCATGACTCCTTGCTTGCGGTTGTATGCTTTTTTGGGACAGCAGCTAGCTAAACCTAATATACCGGAACACGCCTTTAGCGACTGGATTTTCACCTACAGTAGCCCGGAGTTTGAGATTTTAGCAAAACGGCTGGAAAGTTTGGTCGATCGCTACGCAGAAGCTGGACCGGAAGTAGAAGCAACCTATCGCTACGCCATGCTGTGTGAAAGAGACTTTTTTCAGGCAGCTTGGGCAATAGAGTAAATTAAGTTTGGGCAAAAGATATTAAGAGCGATCGCCCCTAAGCTACCCACAGCCAACTAGCAAATCTCACTGAAAAGCGCAGCAGAAATATACCAAACAATCCCATCAACCCGTAACCCCAACGAGGCCTAGCCGCCAATAACAAGCCAACACCTATTGACAGCGACACAATACCGTAAGCGTAGCGCTCTACCGAGTGTAAAGCTCTCGAAGTAACCAGCAGGGCCAAAGAGCAAAAACCGAAGCAAATGATTGTAATGCTCAACCTTTTTCGTAAATACCACAACAAAAAGCCACCGCCAAAAACCATCCCAACTTTAGTAGCAACGTAAGTAGCACCGTAGAAGCTGAAACTGAACAACTGCTTCAATATCTCCCACCAAGTAGGCTGAGGCCAGTGTTTTTGGATGTGAATAAATGCTAAAGGATCTCCCAAATTAATAGCACAATATAAAATAAATGAAAAAAACCCGATCGCGCTAGCAAAACCCGCAGCATAAGCGAGGGGAGGTCTTTTTTCCCTCCAAGCTGTCAGCAAAAAAGTAGGTATCAGGACTACTCCTGGCCCTCTAGTAGCAGTCGTCAAAGCTCCCCAAAAAGCCGCCCAAATATACTCGCCCCTCTCAAAAGCTCGTAAAGCCGATGCTGTCAGGAACAAAAACAATCCTTCTGTGTATATGACAGTGCAAAATAGTGAGAACGGACACCAAGCTAGCACAGCAGTTGTCCACTTTGCTGCACCAGCATCGTATCGCTCCTCCACCCAAAAGTAGACCACGGCTAAGGCACCCAGAAAGGCCAAACTATTGATGAGTACCCCTGCTACTTCCACTTGCATTCCCAGAGTCGTCAACCCACGCATCAGCAAAGGAAACAGGGGATAAAAAGCCACATTATGCTGCTGCCCGTCATCTGCATAGGTGTAGCCTAAATTAGCGATTTGGGTGTACCATTTACCGTCCCAGTGCGAAAACAGTTCCCAGCCACTTTTGGGAAGGAAGCCACTGACAAAACTTAGAGGGGCCCAATCCTCTGGCGGGAGGGAGGCTAAAGGAGCAATTATCTGCATCCCGATCGCAATTACCGATCGGCTCAGAAACCACATAGCAATTACAAAAATTAGCCCGTCCCTGCTTTTGGAGCGCGGACGGTGCGGAATTACTTCTAACCCTAAATCAGTATTTGTCATCGCTAAAACAGCGCAAGACTGTAGATTTAAAATTAAAGTATAGTCCGCTGCGAGCGAGATCGCCAAATATATACGTAAGTACAGCCGTACTGCTAATTTTAACGTCCGAGTTTATTGGGAATCCCTTCGCAGCCGCCGGGAATAGTCTCTCTCGACTTCGAGCCGCACCAAGCGCAGCAGTAATAGCGCTGATCCTCCGACAGCCGCTTGACAGCGGTGAAATCAGCGCGTTCAACCACAGCGCCGGTATGTTCGCCCGTTTGATAGTTGGGAAATTCGGTACGGCTGCGGGGGGATGCAGTTTGTGCCGAGCCGTAGAATAATGCGGCGGCTCTCATGTCGGCGCGAGCGAGATTGGCGTCGTACAAGACAGCGCGCGAGAGGTTGGCTTTCACTAAATCGCACTTGCTGAGATTGGCGCGGACGAGGTTGGCTTCGCTCAAATCCGTCCACCGCAAATCAGTGCCAGCCAGGTCAGCACCCGCTAACATCACATTGAGATCGATAACGCGGATACCGTGATCTCTGTCTTCAGCGTAGCCGCCGTCGCCGTCAAGGATGGGGCGGCCTAAAAGCCGATCGCGCTTCAGCGGAGTAACCAATCTCGACTGCGACAAAAACCGCAGAATTTTAGCTTTACCTTCAGCATCTACACTGCTCATAATTGCAGCGGTGCGGCCTTCTGCGATCGCCCTTTCCTGCGGCCAGTCTTCCAAGAACCCTTGTTCGTCAAGGGCTAAGTCCGAAACCCCTTGAAAATAAGCATCAATTGTTTGCTGCTGCGTAATTCGATTTTGCTGAATCGTCAAATCTTTCGAGATCACGTACTGCCGCCAAGCCACGTAAACGCCCAAAATTGCGATCAAAATTTGGCCCAAAGCGCCGATCAGCTCGCCGAGAGCCCCGATGGCGTCCCAGTTGATTTGGATGTTGCGGCTTCCCGGTTCAGTATTAGTACCGCTGAGCATCAGCAGGCCAACAATCCCAGCTAAAAGCCCGAAGCAGGCGACGATCAGCGTGCGCCAAGTCGGCGGAATTACCTGCGCCCAGATTTTGCCCCAACTCGGCCACATCAGCCGCAGCGATATGCCGATCGCACCGACAGCGCCCATTAAGCCCAGCCAAATGTTGTCATTGGCGAGTCCAAAAATCATCGCTGCGATCAACCCCAGCGTCAGCACTGACCCCGACTTTTCAGTAGTCGTTTGTTCCGGCTGCTGGGGCAAAAAAACCTTGCGAGTAGGAGGCGGCGGCACCGGTTTTTCCGGTTCAGCAGTAGCGACGATTGTCCCTGATTCTGGTGGCACAGTAGGGCTCGCACCGTTCTGACTTTCTACAGTCACGTTAGACTCAGGGCGATTGGGTTGAGAAGAGTTGTTTTCTGGTGTCATGCGTTGAAGCAAATTCTAATTTTGGTCGGTCACTAAAACGATTTTAACCAACGCCGGACAATTCTAGAGAGCATTAAAATAGAAAAATCTACCAATTGCACTCAAAAAGGTAACATAATATGACACTGGTGCTGCCCAATCTGCAAGGCAAACAAATGGGTCAAGTTCTTACAACAATCACTGTAACGAATCGCATCGATCAAGTCCTAGCTGAGCGGGGGTTCATTCCTGCGGGTGAAATTCGTTCATTAACTCTCGATAAAGTTTTAGTAGATACCGGAGCCACTCTGCTTGCCTTACCAGCTTTCATTATCAGCCAGTTGGGTTTAAGCCAGCTTGGAGAAACCAATGTAGAAACTGCTGCGGGAATCAGAAA
This sequence comes from Microcoleus sp. S13_C3, assembly GCF_036700905.1. Taxonomy (NCBI): domain Bacteria; kingdom Bacillati; phylum Cyanobacteriota; class Cyanophyceae; order Oscillatoriales; family Microcoleaceae; genus Microcoleus; species Microcoleus sp. S13_C3. Next base: position 10,803 of record NZ_JAUBPT010000151.1, read on the forward strand.
AGGGCGGATTTTTCAAGATATAATGCTGGAACTTGAAGGGCGACAAGCAGTGTTTGACTGCCTTGAAATGCCCGAAGGAGTTGATGCGGTTTTGCTGGGCATGATTCCGATGGAAAGGCTAGGCTTAGAACCAGATTTAAAAAATCAACGGCTGCGAGTATTGCCGATGAATGAAGAACAAACATATCTGATGGTTTAATATTCTAGCGGACGAAACAGCCCAAAGATGTACCATAAAATCCACTCAAAGAGGTAACATAATTATGACACTCGTACTCCCCAATCTGCAAGAAAAACAAATGGGTCAAGTTCTTACAACAATCGCCGTCACGAATTTCATCGATCTAGTTATGGCTGAACGGGGATTCATTTCTGCTGAGGAAGTTCGCTCTGTGACGATCGATAAGGTAATTGTCGATACCGGAGCGACACTGCTTTCCCTGCCAGCTCTCATTATTAGCCAAATCGGTTTAAAACAAGTAGGAGAAAGAGATGTAGAAACATCGGCTGGCATCACAACAGGTCGAATTTTTGCCGGCGCTCAAATTATTGTAGAAGGGAGAGAAGGGAGATTTGATTGTTTAGAATTGCCCGAAGGCGTTTCTGCTGTTTTGCTGGGCGTGATTCCAATGGAAGAACTAGGATTAGAACCCGATTTGAAAAATCAACGGCTGCGAGTATTGCCGATGAATAATCAGCAAACATATCTGATGGGTTAGTCGATCGGCGTTTACCGCACCACAAACCTCTGGGCTGTGATTCCTCTCATGTCCAGTCAATCGATTTTAGATTTTAGATTTTAGATTTTAGATTTTAGAATTGAAGCATTGACCCGACGGATAAATTCGGGGGGCAAGTTTCTCGGATACAGATTTTTTATTTCTCCACGGCTGAATTCGGGGGCTTGTATCCTGGATGCTTTCGGTCGATTAGCCGCAATCAAAAATGTTTGTAGTGAGGACTAAAATCCTGATAAAAAATTGAGGAATAAATTCCTCATTACCAAGTAATTTTATTTATTTATGAGATGTTATATATTATTAACGGCGGGAAAAATAAATAGACCCAAAAACCCATTTTTTAGGTAGATGTAAGTTTTTTGGCCTACATCTAGCGAGCAGAATAAGCCTTGAGCAAATACACGCCAACCGTCGCAAACATCAAAACAATTATTCCTAAAAGTACCTCCATACTCAACCTTTGAGCATTGCCCAAAGCGACAAGAATTTGCTGCCGCACCACAAACGCCAACAGCCAGCAAATCTCCGCCTTCAGCCAAACCAAAAGGCCTCGCCCCAACAGATATTGCCGGCGAGCGTTCTCAGAAGTAATCCGTACCGGATAATTAAAAGTATGCGGATAGCGCGATACCGCAGTTAAAACCGCAAAAATAATCGCAGCCACAGCCGGCACGATCCAAATCGTCACCTTGTCGCCCCAAGCATCAGCCACCCCCCCCAAGCCGAAATGAATCGGAATTCGATCGGGCAAAACCGCCCAAAACTTGACGATGAGCAAAACAGCCAGCAAAATCGCGATCGCACCTAAAAGCTCTACCGCCACTAAAACAGGCGAAAGCCCCAGAGAAATAACCGGTTGTTGGTTTGGTGCGTTTCCAGTCATGGCTACTGAAAATTAGATTAATATTGAAAATAATAGTATTGGTTCCAATTTCATTCCCCAACAGCTTTCGTTGGGGGTTTCCAAACATCCCGCGAGGTTCTATGACGGCTCAGGTCTTGATTGAAAAGAAAAAGTTAGAAAAACCACCCCTAACAATACACACATTAGGCGATCGCGTCCTCCGGCAGCCAGCCAAGCGCGTCAAAAGCGTCGATGCAGAAATTCGGCAGCTAGTCCGAGAAATGCTGCAAACCATGTACAGTGCGGATGGCATCGGTTTGGCCGCCCCCCAAGTCGGAGTCCACAAACAAGTAATCGTGCTCGACTGCGACCCGGAAAACCCTGCCACACCCCCAATGGTTTTGATCAACCCCACCATCAAAAGTAGCAGCAGCGATATCTGCATCTTGCAAGAAGGGTGTTTGAGCATTCCGGGAGTTTATTTAGAAGTCAAACGCCCAGAAGTCATTGAAGTCTCCTACCGCGACGAATACGGCCGCCCACAAACCCTGATAGCAACAGAGTTACTGTCGAGGGCAATTCAGCACGAAATGGATCACCTCAACGGAGTGCTGTTTGTAGACAGAGTAGAAAACAAGCTGGCACTGAATGAAGCATTAGTCAAGCAGAAATTTTCGCCAAAGGCAGTAAAATCAGTATGATGGCAGGAACTCCGAAAAGTGGTTTACTATTAGCTCTTTCGTGCATCACGGCGATCGCGGCAGTCGGCTCCATCTTTGAGCTGTCATCGGGAGAAGCTCAACTTGGCAATTTAGTCACGGGCATCATCCTCGCCCTGAGCGTACCGCTAACTGGCATATTTTTCTATGCAGCCGTTCAGGATGCCAGGGCAAATCTATAAGCAGAGTTATTAGTCATTAGTCATTAGTCAGCAGTAATTAGTAATTAGTCATTAGTCATTAGTCAGCAGCTAATAACCAATAACTGTGGAATAAAGATTGCTCAAAAATAACATCAGCTAACAGCTCGCGAGCTCATGATTAATGACTAATGACTAAGCTGTTGGGCATCTAAATTGTATTTTTTGGGCGGGCTTTCTGGCCCACCCCACAAGACTTTTCTTAAATTTGACTATACAATTTAAATGCACTTGGGCTTAATGACTAATGACTCATAACTCATGACTAATGAAATCGGATTTCTGCGACAAGTGCCAGCCAAAGACGCTGTGGGAACCCCAGTATCCAAGTACCAACTTTCTGAAGAAGGGGAATTGGTCATCGGACGCGATCGCAATTGTCAAATAGCTTTAGAGTCGATCGCCCACGGCATGGTTTCCCGTCGCCACGCCACGATCCGTCCCCTAACTCAGGGTACTTTGACGAGATGGGAAATTTGCGACCTCAACAGCGCTAACGGAACTTATATCAACGGAAAAAAGCTCTCTGGCTGCCAAACTTTAGAAACAGGCGATCGCATCAGTCTCGGCCTTGACGGCCCTGAATTTATATTTGAATCTCCCGTAACCCCTTACCAAAATCAACCCGGATTAAGAGCACCACAAACGGGCAATTTTGCTGGTAGCGAAAAAGACGCTCTCACTTTAACTCAATTATTCCCGATCGCCTCGACTGGCAAACAATTAAGCCAAAAAGCTTACTTATATCCAGGTATTGCCACAGTTATTGTTGTCGTGTCGATGTTTGTCGCGGTGGGAAATTCTGCAGCATTCAACTTGCTGCTGTCAGCTTACCTCGCCGGTGCGGCTTACTACTTTATCTATCAACTGTGCGGCAAACACAAACCTTGGTGGGTATTGCTTGGTTCGGCGTTAGCTACAGTCCTGATTGTGATCAGCCCCTTATTGATTGGATTTATATTCGTATTTAGAGAAATTTTACCCGGTCGCCTGCCAACTGAAGGCGAAACAATCAGTTTTTTGCCTTTTTTGACCAGAATGTTTTTCGGGGCGGGTCTGATGGAAGAATTGCTGAAAGCCCTGCCCGTTTTGGGAGCGATGTTACTGGGAAATTGGCTGAAAAATCCCTGGCGCGATCGAATCGGCGTTTGGGAACCTTTAGACGGAATTCTGTTAGGAAGCGCTTCGGCAGTCGGCTTTACACTGTTAGAAACTCTGGGACAGTACGTTCCCAATGTCATCCAAAATGTCACCCTGCAAGCAGGGCCAGACGCCGGACAATTAGTAGGATTGCAGTTGCTAATTCCCCGCATTTTGGGTTCCGCCGCCGGACACATGGCTTACAGCGGCTATTTGGGATATTTTATCGGTTTGAGTGCCCTCAAACCCAGGAAGCGCTGGCAAATTTTGGGCGTAGGTTATTTCAGCGCTTCCGCACTTCACGCTTTGTGGAATGCGTCAGGAGCAGCCAGCGTACTTTTGCTGGCGTTGGTGGGAGTTTTGTCCTATGCGTTTTTGGTAGCCGCAATTTTGAAAGCCAGAGCTCTGTCTCCGAATCGAGAGCAAAATTTTGCAACTCGAATATTTTCTGAAAAGTGACTGCTGAGTGCTTAATTGTTAAGGTGCGATCGCACCTCAAACTGGCATTTTTTTCTTGTGTTTTAACCAGGTTAAACCTGCCAATGCTAAAGCTGTGCCCCCAACGGCGATCGGTTCGGGAACTGGTTCGGCTGCGGTATCCACTAGAGTGTAAGAAACATTGGCAGAGTCGATATTCTGTCTATGTACATCTGGCATACTGTTCATGGGCGTAATATATACCTCCTTATACCCTAACCACCAAGATCCCCCAATAATACTAATACCCCTATAATGCTGCACGTAGGTGTCCATCTGCCAAGATGCGTAGCCCATGATATTGATGTAATCAGGCCCTCCTGGTTCGTGTGGAGGAACGATTAATTCTCTCGTCCGTCTGTCGTGGCCGCCTGCTTGCAGTCCGCGAAACACCCCTTCATAAAATATAGCTGTAGCCCCTGCCAAATTGTAGTATTCTTTGCCTCCTAGTCCAAAAGAGTCAAGAATGAGAGGAGTGTATAATCTTCCCTCGCTTACAGGAATTAGTTGAAAAAGTATTGGGTTAACCGAGGAGTTCTCCACTTTGAAAAAACCGCTACCTCCACCATTTTCAATATCGAAATTGTAGGTTAGTACGGCGGCTTGTGCTTTGTCTACTCCTACCACTGACACGGCTGAAAACAAACTTAAAATTGTGCTAGCGATCGCACTTCCTAATCTGAGCCTTTGTTTTTGACACATTGTTTTTTATTAAGCTTTACGTAAGTCTAGTTTATTTGAGTGAGCGATCGCCCGTAATTATCCGCATTCTTAAAGTAAATTTTTTTGAATTCCAAGATTGCGGAATGTAAATAACCGAAGTAATACGGATAAGTCATCTGTTGTATTTGTATAATTTATGACTTTCACTATTACTTTTGAACAGAAACCAGAAAAATGTTTGATCGTAATCGCCAAATATTCCGACGGGTTTGTGTTGTTGCGATGCTGCGGACGATCGTCCCGCTGCAGCTACACATTTAATAAATTTTGTCAATACGCAATTTCCATACCTTTTGTCCCAGTATTCTCCCCTTGCGTATGATTCGCTTCTGCTTAAAGGTCTGATGCGATAATCGCAACTGAACTTAGAAATTCTTCACAAATAGTTTGACTGTGGTACTATCTGGATGGCTGTGAGTAGCTGAGGGAAGCCAAGGGGCTTGATTCCTGTGGTGGTGGAGGAGAATCCAGGAGTGCTAGATAGGATGTCATTGGGATACGCAAACGTTTTCGCCCAGCGAAGTCAACCTGAACCCCTCCGCATTGGGGTAATTGGGGTTGGCAATATGGGCCAGCATCACACGCGAGTTCTGAGCTTGCTAAAAGATATCGAACTCGTGGGTGTTGCAGACATAAATGTAGAGCGGGGAATAGATGTAGCAAGCAAATACCGGGTTCGCTTCTTTGAAGACTACCGAGATTTGCTCGCCCACGTAGATGCAGTTTGCGTCGCCGTTCCAACTCGCCTGCATCACCCTGTGGGGATGTCTTGTCTCCAAGCGGGTGTTCACGTTTTAATTGAAAAGCCGATCGCGGCTAGCATTGCCGAAGCCGAATCTTTGGTCAACGCGGCTGCTGAGGCCCACCGGATTTTACAAGTGGGTCACATCGAGCGCTTCAATCCAGCTTTTCAGGAACTCGGCAAAGTGCTGAAAACTGAAGAGTTACTGGCATTGGAAGCTCACCGGATGAGTCCCTATTCCCAGCGGGCTAACGACGTATCGGTAGTTTTGGATTTAATGATCCACGACATCGACTTGCTCCTGGAATTGGCAGATTCCCAAGTGGTGAAGCTGACGGCCAGCGGCAGCAGGGCCTCAGATTCAGGTTATTTAGACTACGTGACAGCGACGCTGAACTTTGCTAACGGCATTGTCGCCACCCTGACTTCCAGTAAGGTGACGCACCGCAAACTCCGTTCAATCGTGGCTCACTGCAAGAATTCTCTGACAGAGGCAGATTTTCTCAACAACGAAATCTTGATTCACCGACAAACAACCGCCAATTACGTGACGGATTACGGTCAGGTGCTTTACCGTCAAGATGGGTTGATCGAGAAAGTTTACACCAGCAATATTGAACCGCTCCACGCAGAATTGGAGCATTTTATTAATTGCGTGCGGGGTGGAAATCAGCCTTCTGTGGGAGGAGAACAAGCTCTCAAAGCTCTGCGGCTTGCTAGTGTGATCGAGCAAATGGCTCTCGACGGTCAAGCTTGGTATCCGAAAGAGCTAGAGTCTACTTTGCAAGTTAGCTAAATCGAGACAAATCGTGTCGTTTCCGGGTGCTTTTACAGTTTGGGTTGGTTGTTCGTTGAAGAGGGTAACTGTTCCCATGCAACCGGATTCGATGTCAGTCGATTTGAGATTAGACAATTGGGCCTGAGAAGTTCGGCGAGCGCCTGCGTCGAGTTGCGCTCAATCGAACGATTTTAGACTTTAGATTGACAATCAAGCATCCAGGATACAAGCCCCCGGATTCATCCGTCCAGAAATAAAAAACCTGTATCCGATAAAGGAACCCCCGAATTTATCCGTGGGGTCAAGGCTAAAATCTAAAATCTAAAATCTAAAATCTAAAATCTAAAATCTAAAATCTAAAATCTAAAATCTAAAATCGATTGACTCTGCAGATGAATCTGGGGGCTTGAACTAAGGTTTTAACTTTTTTGCTCTCGACAACAGGAGCAATTGCTAGGATGATATTTTCCTAGACTTGTAGGTAATACTCATGACAATTGGTGTAGACTGAAGTAGCCTGCATAAAACCATCAGTAATGATGACTTGGACTTTCTCTCACTTCTCTCAAGCTTTCGCTTGAGAGCATCTCTGTAATCCTTGCGGTTCGAGGTTGGTCAAAACCAGTGAAGAATACACCTCCAAAATTTGTGCAAAATACGGTGAGAGCCATAAAAGTTAGGTGGCTCTAAAATTTTTCACTGCCCCAACTGTGGTTAGAAAACACCCAGTTTGAGTAGCGCTTTAGGGATTTTCCTTAAAGCTTTGTGGGATACCACCATGCTCTGGGACCTGTCTGATGAGTGTGCTATATTCGGATTCTCTCAGGTTGTCGGAGATTGTCTGGATTAAAAGTATCAGTTGTAGGCAAGTATCCGTCTTTAGGTGAAGTCACGATTTATGCCAAAAAAGAGCGACTATTTGACGACTGATGGTTTTGCTAACTAGCTGATTTCCTTGAGGACTGAGGTGAATGCTGTCTCGATACAAAGTTGGAAATTCAGCCGCACAATTGAAAATGGGAAGAAAATCTATGTAAGTAATTTTCTCTGTTTCTACGAGTTCGGCGAGACGCGCTCTAGCTTTGACTTCCCAGTCGCGAGGGCCCGGTCCGCCGAGTTCGCCCCGCTTGGGCGTGACGGCTAGCAAAAACTCGATGTTGGCGGATACAGCTATTTTCTGGATTTGGCGAATAGCCTCTAAGTTGCAGCCTACTACATCGCCGCTTGTGGCTCCGGGTGTTGCCAATTGAGGAGTCGGCACAGCAGGTAGCAGGTAGCGGCTCAATAACTCTAGCGTAGCCGATCGGGGTTTGTGATCCGGGTAAGATCGATCGCGCCCCACAACCAGATCACAGGGAGCCGATGCAAACAAATCGTCCGTATTGAGCAGCAAAACCAAAACCCTTGCCCCAAAAACACCGAACCGCTTGGCGTAAGCAAGTTGATTCCTCGGCCCCCAAGAATTGGCTGAGGCATTGAGAACTTCAAAATTGAAATAGTTGACTTTTGAACCTAATTGTGCATCGCTCGCCAGATGCTGTACTTGCAGTCTCAAATTCCGAGCCATAATTTCCGAGATAGTATCTGTCTGATGTGTCCACCAACCGCCGTTGGCGACAGAATCTCCCAATAGCAAGACGCGCAGAGTTGACGGATCGGGGAGGGGGGCGATCGCTCCGCTACGCATCGAATACTCGTTAATCTCAATCCGGTTGCCCAAGCGACGCACCTTCTGGTTAGGCGCCAACAAATAGCCGCACTCGGCATCGGCAATGTAAATCAAGGGATTACCCAAACCCAGCAGTACCCGCAGCAGCACTTCGATTGCTGCCCCCAATGCTGCGGTGACAGCCAAAATTATGAGAACAACTTCCACCAGTCAACCTCGATAGAGAAGGATAAACCCTGCCGACACCAAGGTATAAAAAATAATGCAACTGCAGTCAAGCTTTCAGCCCCGATTATAGTCAGCAGATTAAAGATTAAAGATTAAAGATTAAAGCATTGACTCCACAGATGAATCTGGGACAGATCCGTGATGTCTAAAATTTTTTGCTGTCGGCGACTTTTGTCTTCTAGCTGTTTAAGTAGCTAGACAAAATTAATTACATAGTTTTCTCCAAATTCTTTCAGGATTTTTTCCACAGAGGTAACAAAAGTA